>DASRJN010000747.1:0-3206 GCA_035649455.1 Acidimicrobiales bacterium | reverse complement strand
ATCTCCCGCACGCCGCCGGCGGCCAGGTCCGACACCTCGGACAGCAGCGAGTCGAAGGCTCGGCTGCGCTGCCGGCCCCGGAACGACGGGATGGCGCAGAAGCCGCACGCCCGGTCGCACCCCTCGGCCACCTTGACGTAGGCCCAGGGCGCCGACGCCGGCGGACGGGCCAGGTTCAACAGATCGAACTCGGGCACCAGCTCCGACCCCACGGACGAGGACGCGGTCCGGGTCTTCCCCAGGGTGACCGGGACGCCGAACCCGACTACCGCGTCCGCCTCCGGCAGAGCGGAGGCCAGCTCGGCGCCGTAGCGCTCGGCCATGCAGCCCGTCACCACCAGCTCGGCCGAGTCGGCCTTCCGGTCGGCCAGGTCGAGGATGACCTCGACGGACTCGCGGCGCGCCTCCTCGATGAACGCGCACGTGTTCACCACCACCAGGTCGGCGGCTTCGGGCGCGCCGGCCGGGACGAGCCCGCCGGCGAGCATCGTCCCCGTGAGCTTGTCCGTGTCGACCTGGTTCTTCGGGCAGCCCAGTGTCTCGACCCAGAAGGTGCGGGACATCGCAGGCAGGGTACTGGTCACCGGCGGGAACCCCGGCATCCGAGCGCGGTCGCGCGACCGCGGATCAGGACAGGATCCAGCCGGTCTTGACCGGGCTCTCCCCCGCGACCACGAAGCAGATCGGCCGGCGGGGCAGGTCATCGAGGCGGAAGGCGCCCCGGTCGTCGGCGGTCGTGGCCACCTGGCCCTCGGGCCACACCGCGACCACCTCGACCGCAGCCGCGGGCGAGATGTCGCCCACCACCCGCAGCCGGTCGCCGTTGACGTCCACCTCCAGGCTGAGGCCGGCGGCCCCGGCCGCATAGCGCAGCTCCCGCACGACCTGGGGGCCGGTTGACCCGCCGCCCAGGCGCGGGTCGCGCCCCGACATGGAGTCGTAGGCGAGGGCGGCCGGCTCGGCGTCGATGTCCTGCCAGCCCAGGCTGGCCAGCGCGGCCCGCAGCCACGCCTCGGGCACCGGATCGGCGAGGGCGCGGACACGACGCAACTCGTCGACGAGGGCGTCGTCCGTCGGCAGAGGCGCCGACGTGTGGGTCATCGCGTTCTCTCCAGTGGTGATCGTCTCCAGAGGTGGTCCCCGCGCGACCCGAGCTTACGAGACGCTTACGCCAGCCCGCGGCGCAGCTCGTCCAGGCAGCGGGCCTGGGCCGAGCGGACCGCGCCGACGGGTAGGTCCAGCGCCGCCGCGATCTCGACGTCGCTCGGCCGGGGCTCGGCCATGAGCAGGCGCAGGACCCGCTGGCAACGGTGGTCGAGGCGGGCGAAGGCGCCGAGCAGGGCCCGGTCCCGCTCGTAGACCAGCAGGCCGGCGTCGATCCCGGTGTCGGGCCCGTCGAGCCCGCCCCGCTCGTCGACCGCGAGGCTGCGGTCGGAGGCCCGCAGGACCCGCAGGCACTCGTTCCGCGCGGTGGCGGCGATCCAGCCGCCCACCGCGTCCGGGGTGCGGATGCGGTGCAGGTGCTCGACCAGCCGCAGCCACACCACCTGGTTGACGTCGGCCGCGTCCGCGCCCGAGAGCCGGTAGCCCCGGCAGATGGCGTGGACCATGCCGAGGTACCGGTGCACCAGGTCTGCCCAGGCCCGCTCGTCGCCCTCGCGGGACCGGGTCACGAGGTCGGCGACCGCGCCCGCGTCCACCGCCCGATCCTACGCACCGGATCGGACTCGTGACCGCGGGCTCGCTCCGGCTCACTCCGTGTTGATGGCCTCCAGCACGTTCATGCGCGACGCCCGCCAGGCGGGGACCAGCGCCGCGGCCAGGCCCAGGAACCCGGCGATGACGGCGACGACGATCAGCTGGACCCACGGGACGGCAAAGGCCTCGAAGCCCTCGTCCCGCAGCGAGCGGGCGATCCCCCACCCGCCGAGCAGCCCCGCCGCCAACCCGAGCACCGTGCCGAACAGCGAGATGATGGCCGACTCCCACCGCACCGCGGAGCGCACCTGCCTTCGGCGCATGCCGACCGCCCGCAGGAGGCCGAGCTCGCGGGTGCGCTCCAGCACCGACAGGGCGACGGTGTTGGCGATGCCCAGGAAGGCGATGATGATGGCCAAGGTCAACAGCACCACGATGAGGATCAGCAACGGGTCGAACGGAGCCCCGACCGTGCGCTTGAACTCGTCGACGGTCTCCACGTCGGCCGTCGGGAGCTGCTTGACGATGTCCCGGATGGCCGGCTGGACATCCGCCACGGACGCCCCTCGATCCAGCTGCACAAAGACCTGCACGTCGCTGGGAGTGGGCACTGCGGCGTCGTAGTCGGCCAGCCCGATGACGTAGGGCCCGATGTTCTCCGCCGGCCCGGACTCGTAGATCCCAGACACTCTGGCCGGCGGTGGCTCCTGCCCGCGCGCGTCGTCGAGGAAGCGGATCGGCACCTGAGAGCCGACCCGCAGGTGGTGGCTCCTGGCCGTGTCACGGTCAATGACGACGTCGCCCGGATCCAGGCGGGGCTCGCCGGCCACGATGTCCAACTCGAACAGGTTGAAGACGCCGTCGTTGGTGCCCGTCACCGCCGCGGTGTCGTCGCCCACGAACGCAGGCGCGAAGCGGATCGGGACCACGCGGGCCACGCCGGGCACCGCGGCTACGTCCTCGGCCATCGTCGGAGGCAGGCCGACGGTGCCGAAGTCGTCGGTCGTGATGATGAAGTCGCCATGGAAGCCCGACTCGAGTGTGTCGCTGATGGTCTGGCGTATCGACGAGTTCAGCACCAGGAAGAAAGTGACCAGGCTGACGCCGATCGTCAGGGCGACCGCGGTGGCAGCCGAACGCCGCGGGTTGCGCACGGCGTTGTCACGCGCCAACTCGCCGGACACCCCGCGGAACCGGGCCACCGGCGCGCCCAGGACACGCGCCACAGGGCGTGCCAGCACGGGGCTGATCAGCACCGTGCCCACCAGTACGCCAAACACGCCGAGGCCGACGTAGAGCGGCCTCGAGCCCAGGGCTCCCGCGACCACCCCGAGCAGGGCCAAGGCCAGCAGCAGCGCCCCGAGGACGAGCCGCACCCGGGACCGGGCGCTGGTGTCCACCGCCACGTCCCGCAGGGCCGCCAGCGGTGGAACCCGCGATGCCCGCCAAGCGGGGACGAGCGCCGAGAACAGGGTCACGAGGATGCCCACTGTGAGGGCGATGATCAC
>DASRJN010000746.1:0-8986 GCA_035649455.1 Acidimicrobiales bacterium | reverse complement strand
GGATAGGGCTGGTCGGACGGGCTCTGCCGGGCCCGCACCGCCTGGGCGAACTCGGGGGCGACGCCCCGCAGCGTGACCCAGCGCCGGGAGGCGTCGAGGTCGACCGCCACACTGGCCTGCCCCACGCGCCACTCAGCCACCAATGCCCCGATCACGCACACCACCAGCGTGGCGAGCAGCGCGAGCGCCCCCAGGCGGTAGGCGGGCAGCTCACCCGCGCCGGCGCGGCCGATGGCGACCAGGGTCACGAACCCGCCGACCAAGCTCGCGACCGCGCCGATCCACAGATTGCGACGCCTCGCCCGGGCGGCGCGCAGGCGGTCCAGGGCCTCGAGCAGGTCGCGCAAACCCCCGGTCTTGAGGCTGCTCATGACCCGCCCGGGTGGGGTCTCGCCCCGCTCCCACTCCATCCAGTGGGCGAGCAGCTTCTGGGGGTCGGGAGGCGGGGTCTCCATCACCCCGGCAGGCTACCTGCGGTTCGGCCGGGTCCCGTGGGCACTAGCCTGCGGCGATGGCGTGGGTGAGGGTGTTCGTGGACGACGCGGTGTGCGGCCGCTTCTCCCCGGTGTCGCGAGCTTGGTCGGCGGGTTCGTGACCCTGGTCGCCATGGGCCGCGCCGGCGCGGCTGAGCTGCCCGCCTACCGCCTGGGGGCGCTCGCGCTGCTCGCCACGCTGGTGGTGTGCGTGATCGGGGCGTTGGTGGCCGAGTGGCGCGTGGGGCAGGCCAGCGTGGCGGTCGACCTCGACGCCTCCCGGCGCTGGGTCACGCTGCGGGGCGTCGCCCCCGAGTTCGCCGAGGCGGTGCGGGCCCGGCAGAGCCGGTCCGACCAGCCCTATCCGGCGCCCTGAGGTGCCGCGCCGAGACCTGGTGCACTGGAGTTCAGCTCAGCGCCCCGGACAGGAGCGCGTTCCAGCGGCCCAACCGCTCCTCCTGCCAAGTGAACTCCACATCGACGGTCGGCGTGTCGAGAGCTTCGGCCAAGCGAACTCGCCATTCCCGCTCGATGACGGAACACAGCTCCCCTCGAGAGCGTCGATTCGCCTGCGGCACCGCGGGTAGGTCCAAGCTCGGGGGAAGCGCAATCTTGATCCGCCCACGGGCGTCACCCGAGTCCAAGCGTCTGCACACCGCATAGTCGATGCTGCCCAGCCCCTCCTCCTGGTACCCGAACTCCTGCAAGCCTTCCGCGACGGCGCCCTTCAGCGCGTCGATGACCTTCTCCAGGCCGTCAGAGCGGTCTTTCATCTGCCAAGCCGCCCACACGGCACGGCCATCCAAACCCGGGACCGTGCCCACGCGACGACGGATCGCTCGCGGCGGTCCAACGCCGCCCACATAGTCCGACGCCAGGGCGAGCGAGCGAGGCTCTCTGCGGCTCAGCTTTGGCTCGAGCCCTGCGCTGCAGACCACTTCGATCATGTCCATTGCCGTACCGGCGGTAGGCAACCGGTCCGTGGACACGCTCATCATGTCGTCGAGCCCGATCAGGACATGAATGAAAGCCAGGTTCTCCAAAGCCGACACACTGGCGGCGATGACCGGGACGCGCGCATTGACCAGGTGCTCGAGGACCTCGGCCGTCGTGCCCACCCGAGCGGGACCCACCAGCGTCATCGGCAACACCTCCGTGACGCCCCGATCTCCGACCCCACGGTCGGCGAGGTACGCCTTGTAAGCGGCGCTGTCCGACCGGGCCGCCGGATACCACCACCCGCCTCGGCGGTCGAGGCGATAGTCCCCGATGCTGATCGATCCCCCGCGCACCTGCGCCGCGTGCGCGATCTTCTCGCAGACGTCTATCCGCTTGCTCGTCTCGTCAGGCGGCATCGCGATCGCGAACCTGACAGCCGGCGCTCCGGTGGCAGGCCAGGGCCGGCCATCGATGTCATCGACATGCCTGCTCCGAGACTGCTGCTCGAAGACTGATCCTTCCGATCGCCCTGCCGTGGGGCTCTGCACGAAGAGGAGAGGGCAGCCGGCGTCGCTCGCCTCTCGGGCGATCGTGTGGATCAGCTCGCCCATCGCGAGCCCGTAACCGAGTTCGGGCTCGCTCACCGTGCTCGGGGCTACAGGGAGCTCTATCACCATCTCTACGCGTTTCGAGCCCCTGTAGATGAATGAGGGATTGATGGGTGCAGCGCCGAGAAACCCGGTTTGCACGATGCCGAGGTCGGGGTTCTCCGGCCAAGAGCTCACCGTGCCCGTCGCCGCTGCCGACCCGACCTTGGCCGCGAGCACGACCACCGCGTGCCCGAAGGCAACGGACGCCATGGTCTCGGACCACGCAGGCTGATCGTTGAAGGCCTCCACGGACATCCCGGCGCCCGGGATGGAGAAGCCGCTAGCCTCTTCGAGGATGCGTCCGAAGATCCATGGCTGGTCCACACGGTGGCAGACAGCGAAGCCGACCGCACCACCCCCTCCCCCGGCTCCGAGCACCGACCCAGCGCGACGGGCAAGCTCAGCGCCCCGGCGTGCGATCTTACGAGGCATGGCGCGTCACCTCCGGATCCCGATCGCGGTCCAGATGAGTGAGGCTCTCGAAAACAGCATCGGGTCGCCGTCGTCTCTTGCCTGCGCGCATCACCCAGCCCGGCGGGTGCAGAACCGACAGCCGTGACACGCGCCGCTTGTATCGCCCGGCAACGGCGTCGATGAGAGCCAACACCAGCAAGATCACGAGGGCGATGAAGACCAGGGCGAGCAGGTTCTGCGTGGTGTTCGGAGAATCGAGCTCGATGGCCAACACCAGCCCGAGGGACCCTGTGAGGACGATGGCCGCATAGCCGAGTACACGCTCAAGCACGCGGAGCTGGCCCGCGATCGTGTTGGTGCTGGGTAGGTCGAGCCGGTTGAAGAGCACGGTCGGCACGATGAGCAAGACGGCGACGAGCGCATCGACCTGCACCCGCTGGAGATCCACCCTGAAAACCGACACGGACCAGGGCGCGATCCAAGAGGGCCAGCCGAACAGCAGCGCACCCACCACCGCCACCAGCGCGCACAAGCCGGCGAGCCAGCCGAGGACGCTGTTGATGAGCGCAGGAGCGTCGTCGGCGAAGACGACTTTGACATTGGCCTCGGGCGCAGTCGGCGAGCTGACCGGGGGCCGGAGGCCGTCGTGGCGCCAGTACAGGTGAGCCGCGTGCTCCCTTGGGTCGTCGTCAGCCACCAGGTCTTTCGCGAGCCCAAGTTCCCGGACGAGCGATGACATCGTGCTCAACTCGTCTGCCGTGCATGGGGATTGTCCGGCGCCGACCGCGTAGTCGGCATGACGAACACCAACCAGGGCGTCGTACAGCGTTCTCGCCCTCTCATCAGGCAAGGCATCGACCACCGTGATGTCCGCGTGGCCGCCTGCAGGCGTAAGCCGTGCTCCGTCTTGGGACTGCATCCCATGTCTGGTCCAGTCCCGGGCCCTGCGGATGAGGAGGTCGTCCAAGCCGGCCAAGGCGCTGCTGGCTTCGTACTCGATGAACGGCTGGGCCTCGGCTGTGTATGCCCCGGTCTGGACGAGCTGTGCCAGCTCACCCAACGCAGATGCGGCGCTCTCCGCTCGGAGGTGGTCGTGGTCCGTGGTCAGTATCGCCTCGCGAACACGGATGCCCGGCTCAGCCTCGACCGTCACATGGAACGAGTCCAGGCTTCGGGGCAGGTAGGTCCTGAACTCCAGCACGAACTCACGCCCGCTCGGCCTGAGACCCCGCAGCGTACGGCGAAGGGGTAGCCGCACGACCGACGACGGGGTCGCGGGCAACGTGGGCGCGGCGTAGGACAGGTAGTGCTCCTTCTTGCTGGAGGTGACCCCCACGACGACGAGGTACTCGACGGACGCCTGGTACAGCAGTTCAAGGAACGCAACATCGGAACGGACACACTTGCTGGCGACGTCACGGGCAAGCGTCCGGATCCCGCCATCGGCGTCGGCTGTCGGCTGACCCGTGGGCGCGGGGCGACCGATCGGTACCGCGGGGTGGGAGGCCTGGATCATCGACGCGATCGCCCCTTGGAGGAGCCAACGTGCTCGATCTGACCGGTGCAGGAGTCGATGGACTTCCGTACCGTGCTTCTCCGCATCCGGATCCGAGCGGAGGATCAGCTGAAGCAAGGTCTGCAGCGCGGCGTTGACGATCGGCAGGAGCTCTGGCTGCGTGGCCCGAGGAACCTCGCGGCCTTAGACACGGATCGGCGCGGCCACGCTCCTGCTGACGCGCATGACGGGGATCCACACGAGCGGGGCCCGATGCTCGGCATCGAACGCATCCGCACCATCTCCGAGCTGAGCCTGCGCCAGGGGTCGTGCCCCCACGCCAGCCGAGTCCCGAAGCCGCCCGTAGGTCAGGCCTGCCGTGTATTGCGCAGGCGTCAGGCGGTCGAGCGAGACCTCGACGGTGACGTCTCTGGCCAGTTGCGCCCGATCAATCGTCGTCAGGGTCTGCGAACGCCGCGTGAGGTGGTTGAGGTTGAGCGCTACGTCCAGGAAGCTCACGCCGACCGACACGCCCACAGACGGGTAGCGAGGGGGAGCGGCCGGCACCGGCATCCGCTGGAGAAGACTCTCGAGCCGCCACCAGGCCGTCTCGGCCTCGCCGCTGGTCTCCTCGGCTACCGCGGCCGTGTCGTCGGCAATCGTCGACACCGTGTCCTCCCAAGACGTGGCGCCACTACCACCCCGCGCCGTCCTTCCGCACGCTGCGGAGAGGCTGCAGCACAAAATGCAGCGGCACAATGGCAGGACGTGCCACCCTGACATCGGACCGTCCATATCTGTCACCGCGAGATCACGGTATGGCAGGGTGGATATATGCCGCGCCGAGACCTGGTGCTGGCCTCAGCCTCGCCCGCCCGCCTCGGGCTGCTGCGGGCGGCCGGGTTCTCGCCCGAGGTCCAGGTCAGCGGCGAGTCCGAGGACGGTGTGGACGGGCTCGGCGCGGCCGAGCTGAGTCGCACGCTCGCGGTGCGCAAGGCCGGCGCGGTGGCGGCCCGGCTGGCGGACCGCGCCGGCACGCTGGTGCTGGGGTGTGACTCGGTGCTGGACATCGACGGCGAGGTGCGGGGCAAGCCCCGCTCGCCGGCCGAGGCGACCGCCTGGTGGCGGGGCTACCGGCGCCGGACCGGGACGCTGGTCACCGGCCACGCCCTGGTCGAGGCCGGGGCGTGCCGGCAGGCGGTAGGCGTGGCGGCCACCACGGTGCGGTTCGGGGATCCGAGCGACGCCGAGATCGATGCCCTGGTGGCGACGGGCGAGCCGCTGGCGGTGGCCGGCGGGTTCACCATCGACGGCCGCGCCGGTCCGTTCGTGGCCGGCATCGACGGGGATCACGGGACCGTGCTGGGGCTGTCGCTGCCGCTGTTCCGGGCGCTGCTGGCCGACCTGGACGTGGCGGTGGCGGACCTGTGGTGAGCCCGCTGACCATCGGGCCGCTCACGGTCGATCCGCCCGTGGTGCTGGCGCCGATGGCCGGCATCACCAACGCGCCGTTCCGCCGGCTGTGCCGGGCCTTCGGTCCCGGTGGGCTGTACGTGAGCGAGATGATCACCGCCCGCGGTGTCGCCGAGGGCAACGACAAGACCCTGCGCCTCGCCCGCTTCGCCGCCGACGAGCCGGTCCGCTCCATCCAGCTGTACGGGACCGAGCCCGCGGCGGTGGGCGAGGCCGCCCACTTCCTGGTGGCCGAGGAGGCCGCCGACCACATCGACCTCAACTTCGGCTGCCCGGTGGCCAAGGTCACCCGCAAGGGCGGTGGGGCCGCGCTGCCGGTGCACCGGGCGCTGTTCCGCGCCATCGTGGCGGCCGCGGTGGGCTCGGCGGGCGCGGTGCCGGTCACGGTCAAGCTGCGCATCGGGGTCGACGACGGCCTGCACACCTTCCTCGACGCCGGTCGCATCGCCGAGGCCGAGGGGGCGGCGGCCGTCGCCCTGCACGCCCGCACTGCGGCCCAGCACTACTCGGGCCAGGCCGACTGGTCGGCCATCGCCCGGCTGCGGGAGGCGGTGGCCACCGTGCCGGTGCTGGGCAACGGCGACATCTGGCGGGCGGCCGACGCGCTGGCGATGATGGCGGCCACCGGCTGCGATGGCGTGGTGGTGGGTCGGGGTTGCCTGGGGCGGCCGTGGCTGTTCCGGGACCTGGCGCTGGCCTTCGCGGGCGAGCC
The DNA here is from genome assembly GCA_035649455.1 of Acidimicrobiales bacterium. Classification (GTDB taxonomy): domain Bacteria; phylum Actinomycetota; class Acidimicrobiia; order Acidimicrobiales; family VFJN01; genus ZC4RG19. The sequence goes on along the minus strand of DASRJN010000746.1, from coordinate 2,830 downwards.
GGTGCCGCCCGCCCCGCGGCTGGGCGAGGTGGCCGGCGTGCTGTCGCGCCACGCTCGGCTGCTGGCGGATTGGGTGACCGAGCCGGTAGCGGTGCGGGACGTGCGCAAGCACGTGGGCTGGTACCTGCACGGGTACCCGGTGGGGAGCGACGTGCGCCGGCGCCTGACCGCCACCCAGACCATCGACGCCCTCGACGCCGAGTTGCACCGGCTCGATCCCGACCTGGAGGTCCTGCCCGGCGCCGACGCCCAGCCGCGGGGCAAGACCTCGGGCCCGGTGCGCGTCACCCTCCCCGACGGCTGGCTGGCGACCGCCGACGACCCCGACCCGGTGGTGGCCGACGACCTCGAAGCGGTCAGCGGCGGTTAGCGCAACGCTAGGGCAGCTCCTCTCCCAGGTACTCGGCCGCCACCTTCTTGGGAACGCACATCCGCCAGGCGTCGATGACGAGCTCGCGCATCTCGTCCTCGTCGAGGGCGTCCATGCGGGCCTCCACCCACTGGTAGCGCATGTCGGCCTGGGCCGGCATGAGGAACTTGTCGGGCTCGCTCTCGACCAGGGCTTCCCGCTCCTCCCGGGGGAAGCCGAAGCCCATCTGCGTCTCGTCCCGGGAGAAGGCCACGAACACGATCTGCCCCACCCGGAACTTCACCCGGTCGCGCACGAGGACCTCGTAGGCCCGAGGCAGGTCCAGCGCCACCCGGCGGACGTCGTCGATTGTCACCATCACCGAGGTTGTACGCCAGACTCGTGACTCGTGTCGCTGGAGCTGATCGACCTGCACAAACGCTACGGCGACGTCGCGGCCCTCGACGGGCTGACGATGACCGTGGCGGCCGGCCGGATGCACGGCTTCGTGGGTCGCAACGGCGCGGGCAAGACCACCGCCATGCGGGTGGCCCTGGGCCTGGTCGACCCGGACGCCGGCACGGTGCGGTGGCGGGGCGCGGCGCCCGGCGTCGAGGACCGTCGCCGCTTCGGCTACATGCCGGAGGAGCGGGGGCTGTACCCCAAGATGCGGCTGGTCGACCAGGTCGCCTACTTCGGGGAGCTGTCGGGCATGGCCGGGGGCGACGCCCGCCGGGAGGCCGAGCGCCGGCTGCGTGACCTGGGCCTGGGCGACCGGCTCACCGACGCGGCCGAGACCCTGTCCCAAGGCAACCAGCAACGGGTGCAGCTGGCGGCCGCGCTGGTCCAGGGACCGGACCTGCTGGTGCTGGACGAGCCGTTCAACGGCCTCGACCCGGTGGGCGTCGACGTCCTCTCGGGCGTGCTGCGGGACCGGGTGGAGGCGGGCGCGGCGGTGGTGTTCTCCAGCCACCAGCTCGAGCTGGTCGAGCGCCTGTGCGACGAGGTCACCATCGTGGACGAAGGCCGGGTGGTGGCGGCGGGCGCCATCGGCGCGCTGCGGCGCGAGCACGCCCACCCGGTGCTCCGGATCGAGCTGGCGGGCGGGGACACCGCCTGGGCCTCGCCGCCCACCGGCCTGCCCGGCACCCGGTCGGTCCGGTCGGTGAACGGCTCGGTCCTGGTCGAGCTGGACGACGGCGCCGACGACCAGGCGCTGCTGGACGCGGCCCGGGCCGCGGGACGGGTGGTGGCCTTCGTCCACGAGCTGCCGTCGCTGGCCGACACCTTCCGCCAGGTGGTGTCCCGATGAGGACGGTGTGGCTCGTGCTGAAGCGCGAGGTCCGGACCCGCATCGCCTCCAAGCCGTTCCTGATCTCCACCGTCATCAGCGCCGCGGTGCTTATCGCCATCGTCGTGGTCATCGGCGCCACCGCGGGCGACGGCACCGTCACCTACGACCTGGGCGTGGTCGGCACCCGCCCGGCAGCGGTGGCCGCGGCCGCACAGGACCTGGCCGCGGGCGACGAGGGCGCAGTGCTCGACATCCAGCAGCTCGACGACCGGGCGGAGGCCGAGCGCCTGGTCGAGGCGGGCGACCTGGACGCCGCCCTGGTGGGCGACGACCTCGTGGTGAAGGTGGAGCCCGATCCCCGGCTGGGCACGCTGCTCCAGGCCGCCCATCGGGAGGTGGCGCTGGGCGCGGCGGTGCGGGAGGCGAATGTGGAGGCGCCCCCGAAGCTGGCGGTGGCGCCGCTGGAGCCCGACGACCAGTCGGAGGACCGGGGCACGGTGGCGTTCATCGGCGTGGTGCTGCTGTACGCCCAGATCCTCGGCTTCGGCTACTGGGTGGCGAGCGGGATCGTCGAGGAGAAGGCGTCCCGGGTGGTCGAGATCCTGCTGGCCAAGGCCCGATCGTCGCACCTGCTCGCGGGCAAGCTGGTGGGGATCGGCACGCTGGGCCTGGCGCAGTTGGCGGTCCTGGTGGCGTCCGGCCTGGGCACGGCGCTGATCCTCGGCCAGGTCGACCTGCCTCCCGGCACCTACGGCCTCGCCGCCGCGGTCGGCGCCTGGTTCGTGCTCGGCTACGCCCTGTACTCGTGCCTGTTCGCGGTGGCCGGCGCCATCGCCAGCCGCCCCGAGGAGCTCCAGGGCACCACCATGCCGCTGAGTCTGCTCACCATGACCGGGTTCTTCGCCGCCATCTTCGCCCAGGAGGACCCGACCGGCGTGGTGGCCCGGGTGGGCACGTTCTTCCCGCCGTCGGCGCCGCTGGTCATGCCCATCCGCCAGGCCGCGGGCGAGCTCCCGCTTTGGGAGGCCGCCCTCGGCGTCGCCCTGGTGCTGGCCACCATCGCGGTCGCCATCCCGCTGGCGGGCCGCATCTACGCGGGCGGTGCCCTGTTCACCCGCGGGCGGCTCAGGCTCCGCGACGCCTACGCGGGTGGCGCCTAGCCGGGACGCGACAGGGCCCGCCTGCCC
>DASRJN010000745.1:0-2646 GCA_035649455.1 Acidimicrobiales bacterium | reverse complement strand
CCGGGTTTCGACAGGTCGGCGAAGCTACCTCAGGGCTCGGCCACCGGGCAGGCCGCGACCTCCTCGGTGGAGAGGTCCCTGGAACCGCCTCCGGCCGGGACCGGCGCGGGCACGGCCTCGACCGGGCGCTCCCGCCGGGTGGAGAGGACCGAGCCGGCCAGGATGAGAGCGAAACCGGCGCCGGTCGCGGCGGTGAACTGCTCGTCCAGGACGACTACGCCGAGCGTGAGGGCCACCGCCGGATTGATGTAGGTGATGACGGTGGATCGCGCCGGACCGACCTCGGCGATCAGCTCGAAGAACAGGATGAAGGCGACAGCGGTGCACACCACGGCCAAGCCCACCACCGCCCACCAGGTGTCGGCGCCCGGGGCCTCGTCCGGCCAGCGCGCCAGGCCCACCGGCAGGTAGAGGACCGCCGCGACGACCAGCGACGCGGCCACCACGCCCAGGCTCGGCAGGTGGGCCAGGTGGCGGGCGAGGACGAGCGGGCCCACGGCGTAACAGATGGCCACCAGGCCGACCGCGGCCACCGGCCCAGGCGCCGACGCGCCGACGTCGAAGCCCACCAGCACGGCCACGCCGCAGAACCCCACGAGCAGCCCGACCACCCGCGCCAGGCTCATCGGCTCGTGCCCCGTCGCCTTCACCAGCACCGCGGCCACCAGCGGCACGGCCGCCACCAGCAGACCTGTGAGCGAGCTCGACAGCTGCGTCTCGGCATAGCCGAGCAGGATCCAGGGCGCACAGATCTCGACCAGCGTGTAGACGAGCATCGGCCGCCAGAACGGCAACAGGGGTCGCAACAGCCCCCGCCCCACCGCCACCGGCACCAGCAGCAAGCTGGCGAGCGACGTCCGCGCCAGCACCAGCGACGCGGGCGGCAGGTCCTCGACCGCCACCTTGATCAGCAGGTAGGGGATGCCCCAGATGACGCCCATCGCCAGGAACAAGACCCATCCACGTCGCGACATCACTTCTCCACGTAGGCCAGCGCCCGCCGGTCTGGTGGTCGGCGGCGCATGATGGCAGGCGATCGCCTGTCCCGTCAGGCCAAAAAGCCCGACGCGAACCCAAACTCTCAGCTGTTGTGATCCCGGGTCCGCCGGAGCTGGTTGAGCCGGGCGGCCTCGCGGGTCTGATGATCGCGCTCGGCCAGGTTCGGCGCGTTGCGGGCCGCGGCGGCGTAGAGGCGAGCGGCGAGCTCGAGGTCGCCGTTGCGCTCGTGGAGATGGGCGGCGACCGCATCGCGGCGCGGGATGCCCTCCTCGACCTCGGCCAGCGCCGCCAGGCCGGCGGGCGCGCCGTCCGCCTCGCCGACCGCGACGGCACGGTTGAGCCGGGTGATGGGCGTGTCCGCGAAGCGGAGCAACTCGTCGTACCACTCCAGGATCTGCACCCAGTCGGTGTCCTCGAAGCGGGGGGCGTCCGCATGGAGCGCGGCGATCGCCGCCTGGACCTGGTACTCGCCGAGGCGGTCCTGCGCCAGGGCGGCCTGCAGGATCGCGACCCCCTCCGCGATCAGCCCGGTGTCCCAGCGGCTGCGGTCCTGCTCGGCGAGCGGCACGATCCCACCGTCCGGCCGGGTGCGACTGCGCCGGCGAGCGTGGTGCAGCAGCGTCAAGGCGAGCAGGCCGTCGACCTCGGGGTCGTCGGCCACGGTCGCCAGCTGCCGGGCGAGCCGGATGGCCTCGGCCGCGAGGTCGACGGCGCCGGAGTAGCCCTCATTGAAGACGAGGTACAGCACCCGCATCACCGTCCCCACACCGCCGGGACGATCGAACCCCACCCCGCCGACGATGCGCTTGGCCCGGCTGATCCGCTGCGCCATGGTGCTCTCGGGGACGAGGTAGGCCTGGGCGATCTGGCGGGTCGTGAGCCCGCCCACCGCCCGGAGCGTGAGGGCGACCGCCGAGGACGGGGTCAGGTCCGGGTGCGCACACAGGAAGTAGAGGCGCAGGGTGTCGTCGGCGGACGGCACCGAACCGGTGGGTGGTTCGCTGCCCAGCCGGTCCTCCCGGTCGCGGCGGGCGGTGTCGGCTCGCGCCATGTCGAGGAACGCCCGCCACGAGACGGTGATCAGCCAGCCCTCCGGGTCCGACGGAGGGTCGGCTTCCCATGCCGAGAGCGCGCGGATCAACGCCTCCTGGACGGCGTCCTCGGCCGTCGCGAAGTCTGCACCGCGACGGACGAGGACGCTCAGCACCCGGGGGACGAGCTCGCGCAGCTCGACCGGGCTCACGGTCACTCGGTGATGGTGGACGGGGCGGCGAGGAAGGGACGGACCTCCAGCCATTCGTGGATCGGTTCGCCCCCCGCGCCCGGCGCCGCCGACAGCTCCCCCGCGAGCTCGATCGCCCGCTCGTAGCTGTCGACGTCGATGACCATCCACCCTGCGATCAGGTCCTTCGTCTCGGCGAACGGGCCGTCGGTCACGGGCGGTCGGCCCCCGCTGTCGGAGCGGACCCAGACCCCCTCGGGCGAGAGCGCCTGGGCGTCGACGAACTCGCCGGTGCCCTCGAGCCGGGCGACCCAGTCGTGCATGAAGCGGACGTGGGCGTCGACCTCGTCGGGCGTCCACTGGTCCATCGGCACGTCCTTCACGGCTGCCGGGGCGCCCCGGTAGTGCTTGAGCAACAGATACTT
>DASRJN010000744.1:0-8354 GCA_035649455.1 Acidimicrobiales bacterium | reverse complement strand
AACGCGTGCGACCGGCTAGGAGGAGTCACAAATGGCACAGATCGCCGTCATCGGCGCGGGGTACGTCGGCCTCACCACCGCGGCGTGCTTCTCGCACCTGGGCCACGATGTGGTCTGCGCCGACGTCAACGCCGAGCGGGTAGCCCAGCTCACCAGGGGCGAGGTGCCGATCGTCGAGGCGGGACTCGACGCCATGGTGCGTGACGGGCTCGACCGGGGGAACCTGCAGTTCGTCGTGGGCAACGCGGCCGCGGCCCGCACCGCGGAGTTCGCCTACCTGTGCGTGCCGACCCCCCAGGGCGACGACGGCTCGGCCGACCTGAGCTACATCGAGTCCGCGGCCCGCGACATCGGCCCGGTGCTGCCACCCGAGGCGGTCGTGGTGAACAAGTCGACGGTGCCCGTCGGCTCCACCCGGGTGGTCGAGCAGGTGCTGCGGCGCGAGGACGTGCTGGTGGTGTCCAACCCCGAGTTCCTGCGCGAGGGCTCGGCGGTGCACGACTTCCTCAACCCGGACCGCATCGTGATCGGCAGCGACGACCAGTCGGCCGCCGTGCGGGTGGCGTCGCTCTACATCGGGGTCACCGCGCCGATCATCGTCACCGACCCGGCGTCGGCCGAGACCATCAAGTACGCCTCGAACGCGTTCCTCGCCACCAAGATCAGCTTCGTGAACGCCATCGCCGCGGTGTGCGAGGCGGTCGGTGCCGACGTCAAGGACGTCGTGCTCGGCATGGGCTACGACAAGCGCATCGGCCACGAGTTCCTGAAGCCGGGCCCGGGCTGGGGCGGCTCCTGCTTCCCCAAGGACTCGCGGGCGCTGGTCCGCATCGCCGACAACGCCGGCTACTCCTTCGGCCTGCTCTCCGGCGTCATCACGGTCAACGACGACCAGTTCCACCGGGTGGTGGCCAAGGTGCGCGAGGCGGTGGGCGGCTCGCTGGAGGGTGTGAAGGTGGGGGTGTGGGGCCTGACGTTCAAGGCCCGCACCGACGACACCCGCGACTCCCCGGCGGTGCGCATCGTGGAGCTGCTGAGCGCAGGCGGGGCCGACGTGCGGGCCTACGACCCCGCGGTCAAGGGGCCGGTGGCCGGGATCGTGCCGGTGAGCGACCCGTATTCCGTGTGTGACGGTGCCGACGTGCTGGTGGTCCTGACCGAGTGGGACGAGTTCCGCTGGCTGGACTTCGACAAGGTGGCCGGCCTCATGGCTGCGTCCCGGGTGGTCGACGCGCGTAATTTGCTCGACAAGCCCGCGCTGGAGCGGCGGGGGTTCAGCTACGTCGGCATCGGCCGCTGACCCGCGGCTCCGCTCGAGAAGGGAAGGGAAGGGCTGATGGCCCGTGTGGTCGTGACCGGCGGTGCCGGCTTCCTCGGTTCGCACCTGTGCGACGCGCTGCTGGCGCGGGGTGACTCGGTGGTGGCCATCGACAACCTGCTGACCGGCTCGGTCGACAACATCGATCATCTGTTCGGCCAGCCGGGCTTCACCTTCGTGGAGCACGACGTCAGCCAGTTCGTGTGGGTCCCCGGCGACGTGGACGTGGTGATGCACTTCGCCAGCCCGGCGTCGCCCGCCGACTTCGAGCGCATCCCCATCCAGATCCTCAAGGTGGGCAGCCTGGGCACCCACAACTGCCTGGGTCTGGCCAAGGCCAAGTCGGCCCGCTTCTTCCTGGCGTCCACCAGCGAGGTCTACGGCGACCCCCACGTCCACCCCCAGCCCGAGTCCTACTGGGGCCACGTCAACCCCATCGGCCCCCGCGGCGTCTACGACGAGGCCAAGCGCTTCGCCGAGGCCATGACCATGGCGTACCACCGCGCCCACGGCCTCGACGTGCGCATCGTGCGCATCTTCAACACCTTCGGCCCCCGCCTGCGGGTGGACGACGGGCGCTCGGTGTCGAACTTCCTGCACCAGGCCCTGCTGGGCAAGCCCATCACCATCTACGGCGACGGCTCGCAGACCCGCAGCTTCTGCTTCGTCGAGGACGAGGTCCGGGGCTTCCTGGCCCTGCTCGACGGCGACATCACCGGCCCGGTCAACATCGGCAACCCGGCCGAGTACTCCATCCGCCAGCTGGCGGAAGAGGTCCTGACGGTCACCGGCTCCGAGTCCGAGGTCGTCTACGAGCCCCTCCCCGTGGACGACCCCACCCAACGCCGGCCCGACATCACCCTGGCCCGCACTCAGCTGGGCTGGGAGCCCCGCATCGACCTTCGCGAAGGCCTGCAGCGCACGGCCGACTGGTTCCGCCAGGCGCTGACTTAGAACCAGCCGCGGCGCAGCTGCCAGTGGTGGCCGGTCCGGATGTGGTCGACCACCGCGTGCTCCAGGGTGGTGTGGGGGTCGAGGGCGTCGACCGGGGTCCGGAGGCGGCGGAACACGAACTCGATGATCGAGTCGTCGCCGGGGACGGACCAGTCCGGGTCCAGGCGGAAGCGCCGCTGGAAGCGGACGATGTTGCTGTCCTCCGGCAGGTAGTCGCGCAGCTGCGGGTCGAGCAGCCAGGACCCGCACACGGCCCACTCGCTGTCGTCCTCGGGAAAGACCCGGCCGAACAGAGTGCGGGCACCCGCCAGGGAGCGGTCGACCGCGTCGGGGGTGAGCGGGCCGGTCGGCGGAATGTGCAGGTCGAGAACGGGCTCGCCCTCGTCGAAGGGGGCGCCGGGCAGGGTCCCCTGCGCCCGGGCGCGGCGGAACTGCAGGCGCTCCACGTGGACCAACGCGCCGCGGACGCCGAGCACGAGCCACCAGGGGGCGTGCAGGCCGGGCCGGCCGTGCATCCGGCGGTAGAGCCCCACGTTGCGGCCGATGTTGGCCACCGTCGCTGTCGTCACCTCGGGCGCGATGCCCCAGGAGGCGTGCAGGGCCGCCACCTCGGGGACGGCTGCGGCGAACAGGTGGACGTGGAACCACTCCCAGCCCGGGCCCAGCGCCGCCGGAGGGACCGGCCAGGCGCCCCACGGTCCCCGGCCGTCGGCGGCGGGCGCCGCCTTCCCGTCGTGGCTCGTGCCGCCGGTGAGGCGCCACCACGCCCGCTCCAGCGCCCACCAGCGGTCGGGGTCACCCTCCGGCGTGGGGGCGGCGGCCACGATGGCGGGGATCTCGGCCGCGGGCGTGGTCAGGCGAGCCAGGCGGTCGGCGAGGGCGTCGCCGGTCGGCAGGATCAGCGGAGTCGGCGGCGGGCCGAGCGCGGCCAGCTCGTCGAGCCAGTCCTCCAGCCCGGGGGTGCCCGCCAGCGCGGGCGGGATCGTGCTGACGCCCTCGCTCAGTGGTCGCGGGCCTCGGCCTCGGCCCGATGGCCCAGGTACCAGTCGACCGTGCGCCGCAGCCCCTCGGCGAAGGGCACCTCGGCCTTGAACGCGAAGGCGGCCGCGGCCCGGCTGGGATCGACCCGCCGCCGGGGCTGCCCGTCGGGCTTGCTGGTGTCCCAGCGGATCTCGCCTTCGAACCCGGTGGCCGCGGCGATCAGGCCGACCAGGTCACGGATCGGCAGCTCCTCGTCGGTCCCCAGGTTGATCGGATCGGCACCGTCGTAGCGCTCGGCCGCGAGCACGATGCCTTCGGCGGCGTCGTCCACGTAGAGGAACTCGCGGGACGCCGAGCCGGTGCCCCACACCTCGATGTGGTCGGCGCCGGTCTCGACGGCCTCGACACATTTCTTGATCAGGGCGGGAATGACGTGGCTGACCGCCGGATGGAACTTGTCGCCCGGCCCGTACAGGTTGGTCGGCATCAGGTAGATGACGTTCTGGCCGTACTGCGCCCGGTTGGCCTGCGCCTGGACCAGCTGCGCCAGCTTGGCGATGCCGTAGGGGGCGTTGGTCTCCTCCGGGTAGCCGTGCCAGAGCGAGTCCTCGCTGAACGGCACCGGGGTGTGCTTGGGATACGAGCAGATCGTCCCGGCCACCACGGTCTTGGGGGTGCCGGCCCGCCGGGTCTGCTCGATCACGTAGGTCCCCATGAGCAGGTTGTCGAGGTACAGGTCGGCCGGCGCGGCCTGGTTGGCCCCGATGCCGCCCACGCGGGCCGCCAGGTGGATGACCAGGTCGGGCCGGGTGTCGGCCAGGAGGCGGGCCACGTCGTCCGCCCGGCGCAGGTCGTAGTCGGCCGAGCTCGGGGTGACCAGCCGGCCGACGCCCCGCTGGTTCAGCCGGGCGCACACCGCCCGGCCGAGGAACCCTCGACCTCCGGTGACGACCACGGTGCTCTCGGGCCACGCGTGCATGACGGACCATGCTAACGACAAGCCACCGCGGGCCCGCGGCTCGAAGGTGCCGCCGGACCATGCGCCGTTGGTGCCAGGGCCCCCACCTATGGTGGTCGTGTGTCCCCGGGCTCGTCGTGCGTGCGAGGATGCCCGGCCATGCGTGCCGCCGTCGTCGTCGAGCAGTGCTGGCATCGGGTGCCGGGGGGCACCGCCGGCGCCGTGATCGACCAGGTGGCCGCAGTGGCCGCGACGGGCCGGGTCTCCCAGGTCGGGGTGGCCGCGCGCCACAGCCGGCCGCCCCCCGACGCCTGGCGGCCCGCCGTGCCGGTCCACCACCTGCCCCTGCCGCGCCTGGCCCTGTACTGGTCGTGGCACCTCGCCCGCTGGCCCACGGTGGAGCGCGCCACCGGTCCCGTCGACGTCATCCACGCCACCGGCTACGCCATCCCGCCCCGGACGGTCCCGCTGCTGGCGACGCTGCACGACCTGGCGTGGCGGCGGGACAAGACCATGTTCACCCGCAACGGCGTGCGCTTCTTCGAGGCCGCGCTGCGCGCGGTCAGGGCCGACGCCGACCTGGTGCTGTGCCCGTCGCGGGCCACCATGGCCGACTGCGAGGCGGCGGGCATCGAGGCCGGCCGCCTGCGCCACGTGCCCTGGGGCATGACCGTGGTCCACCCGACCGATGAGGAGGTCGACGCCGTGCGGCGGCGGTACGGCCTCGACGGCCGCTACGTGCTGTCGGTGGGGACGCTCGAGCCCCGCAAGAACCTGCCCCGGCTGCTGGAGGCGTTCTCCCGTCTGCCCCAGGACGACGTGACGCTGGTGGTGGTGGGGCCCGACGGCTGGGGCGAGGCCCTCGCCGCTCCGGCGGAGGCGCTCCGCCACCGCGTGCGGCTCACCGGGTTCGTGCCCCGCGACCAGCTGGCGCCGCTGTACCGGGGCGCCTCGGTGGTCTGCTATCCCAGCCTGTGGGAGGGCTACGGCCTGCCCGTGGCCGAGGCCATGGGCGCCGGCGCCCCGGTGGTGACCTCGGCCGGCACCGCGACCGAGGAGCTGGTGGAGGGAGGAGCCGGGCTGGCCGTGGATCCCCGCGACCCCGACGCCATCGCCGGCGCCATCGCCTCGGTGCTCGACGACGACGACTTGGCCGCGGCCCTGCGCGCCGCCGGCCGGGCCCGCGCCGCCGAGACGACGTGGGCGACCACCGCGGAGCTGACGATCTCCGCGTATAAGGAGGTGCTGGCACAGTGACGCTGAGGGTGGGCTGCAACCTGTTGTGGCTGGTGCCGGGGGCCGTGGGCGGGAGCGAGACCGCCACGGTCCACCTGCTGCGCACGGTGGCCTCCAACCCGCCGCCCGACATCGAGCTGACCCTGTACGGCCTCGAGGCCTTCGGCCACGCCTACCCGGAGCTGACCAAGGCGTTCCCCACCAAGCTGGTCCCCCTCACCGGCCGGCTCAAGCCGCTGCGGGTGGCCGCCGAGAACACCTGGCTGCCCCGCGAGGTCCGGGGGAAGGTCGACATCATGCACCACATGGGCGGCGTGGTCCCCATGTCCCCGGGCGCCCCCTGCCTGGTGACGCTGCACGACCTCCAGCCCTTCGACCTGCCCGACAACTTCAGCCCGGCCAAGCGGTTCTACCTCCAGCGGTCGATCCCGAACACCGTGCGCCGCGCCCACCTGGTGCTCACGGCCAGCGAGTTCGTCCGCCGCGCGGTCATCGAGCGGTTCAGAGTCCCCCACGACCGGGTGCGGGTCACCCCGTGGGGCGTCGGGCCTCCCTCCAGCGAGGTGAGCCTGGCCGAGGTGCAGGCCCGCTACGGCCTGCCCCGGCGCTGGTTCGTGTACCCCGCCTTCACCTGGTGGCACAAGGACCACGCGCTGGCGGTCAAGGCGTTCGCCACGCTGGCGGCCCGCGAACATGACGTCGTGCTCGTGCTCACCGGCGGGGAAGGGCCGGCCGAGCAGTCGGTCATGGAGCTGGTCGAGAGCCTCGGGCTCCGGGGTCGGGTGCGTCGCACCGGCCTGATCCCCCGGCGGGACGTGCTGGCCATCGTGCGGGGAGCCACCGCCCTCCTGTACCCCTCGCGCTATGAGGGCTTCGGCCTGCCGGTGGCCGAGGCCATGAGCCTGGGCACCCCGGTGCTGGCGGCCGACGCCACCGCCCTGCCCGAGGTGGTCGGGGACGCGGGCTGGCTCCTGCCCCCGGGCCGCGTCGACGACTGGAGCGAGGCGATGGCCCGCATGCTGGTCGACGGGGACGAGCGCCAGCGGATGGGCGAGGCGGGGCGGGCCCGGGCCACCCGCTACACGTGGGCCGCGAACGCCGACGCCACCGTCACCTCGTACCGTGATGTGGCTGCCATGCTCGACTTCAAGCGCGCCACCGAATCATTCGGCGAGACTTCGCTCGACGGCACCTCGCTCGGCAACGAGGCCGCGCCCGACGGCAAGACCCCTGACGACAATGGAGTCGCCACATGAAGCTGGCAGTGCTGTGCCCCCACTACGCACCGGACACGGCGCCCACCGGCGACGTGATGACGAGCATCGCCACCGAGCTGGTGGCGCGGGGCCACGAGCTGCACGTCGTCACGTCCCTGCCCTGGTACGAGCACCACCGCATCGAGTCCGGGTGGGGGGGCCGCGTGGTCCGCCACGAGGACACCGCGTGGGGCCGCATCACCCGCGTCCACCCGTTCCCCACCGACAAGCGCAAGATCCCGGCACGGGCCGCGGCCTTCGCCGGCTTCACCCTGCTCTCCACCGCGCTGGCGTTACGGGGCCGGCCGGGCGCCCGCCCGGACGCGGTGCTGGCCATGTCGCCACCTCTCACGCTGGGCGGAGCCGGCTGGCTGGCGGCGCGGCGCTGGCGGGTGCCGTTCGTGTTCAACATCCAGGATGTCTTCCCCGACGTCGCCGTGGAGCTGGGCGCCATCACCAACCCCCAGGTCATCCGGGTGGCGTCGTGGCTGGAGCGCTGGACCTACCGGCACTCGGACGCCGTGACCGTGCTCTCCGACGACCTGCGCGACAACCTCGTGGCCAAGATCACCGGCACGGTCCCCGACGCGTACGACCGCATCCGGGTGATCCCCAACTTCGTCGACACCGACCGCATCCAGCCCGCCGACCCCGAGGCCGGGGCCTACCGGCGGGAGCACGGGCTGGAGGGCCGCCGGGTTGTCATGTACGCGGGCAACGTCGGCCTGTCCCAGTCCCTCGATCTCGTGATCGACGCGGCCCGCAAGCTGGCGGACCGCAGTGACGTGGTGTTCGTCATCAACGGCGGCGGGTCCGGGCGGGCTGCCCTCCGGGAGGCGGCGGTGGGGCTGGACAACGTCCGCTTCGTCGACTTCCAGCCCAAAGAGCGCCTGCCCGAGGTGCTGGCCGCGGGCGACATCCACCTGGTCCCGCTGCGCCGGGGCCTGGCCCGCTCCAGCGTGCCGTCCAAGACGTACTCCATCCTGGCCGCGGGGCGCCCGGTGCTGGCCAGCGTGGACGAGGGCACCGAGGTGGCGCGCGTGGTCACCGACGCGGGCGCGGGGCTCGCAGTGCCGCCCGACGACCCCGGCGCGTTCACCAATGCGCTGATCACGCTGCTGGACGAGCCCGAGCGGGCCGCGGCCATGGGCCGGGCCGGCCGAGCGTTCGTGGAGCGCTGGGCCTCGCCCGCAGCGGTGGCCGAACGCTATGAGGCGCTGTTCGAGGAGCTGGCCGCCCGCCGGCGCCGTTCCTGACCGGTCCGTGACGCCCGCCGGGGGGCGGGCCCGGGTTCCACCGGAGCGTGCCGGGCACGATACCGTGGGCGCCTTATGGGTAAGGCCTCCTCGTCCAAGAAGGTGGCGCGGGCCGCACGCGCCGGTGGCCGGCGCGCGTCCGGCGGCCGGCAGCGCGACCTGAAGTTCCCCGCGGTCATCGGCGTCATCGTGGTGCTGGGCGTGGGGCTCATCGGCTTCGCCGCCAACGACCGCAAGTCCGACGCCCAGGTCCCCCCGATCGTGAACCAGGACCACTGGCACGCCGCCTTCGGCGTCTACATCTGCGGCGAGTTCCAGCCCAACCCGCCCCTGTTCGAGAGCCCCGTCGGCATCCACACCCACGACGACGGGGTCATCCACATCCACCCGACGTC
>DASRJN010000743.1:0-3808 GCA_035649455.1 Acidimicrobiales bacterium | reverse complement strand
GCGGTCGAGCCCACCAGGTCGACGAACACCACGCTGGCGTCGGCCTGCTCGCCCCGGAGGCCGCTGCCCCGCTCCAGCGCCTGGGTGGCGACCTCGCGGCCCACGTGCCGGCCGAAGAGGTCGTGGATCTGGCGCCGCTCGCGCAGGCCGTCCACCATCCGGTTGAAGCCGGACTGGACCTCGCCGATCTCGCCGCCGTCGTCCACCACGAGGCCGACGTCCAGGTTGCCGTCCCGCACCCGGGCGAGGGCGTCGCGCACCGCGTCGAGCGGCTCGGCCACCGAGCGGGCGAACGAGACGGTGGCGATGAAGCCGGCGGCGAGGCCCGCGAGGGCCAGCGTGACGAGCGCCCAGCGGGAGATGTGGTCGCCGTCGACCAGGATGACGAGCCCGAGGGCCAGCAGGGGCACCGCCGAGCCCACGGCCCACGCCAGCAGCAGGCGGAGCCGGATGCCGGGCGTGCGGGGCCGCGGCTCGGGCATGTCGTCGAGCACCGCGGCGAACAAGGGCCGGAACGAGCGCTCGATCATCAGGTAGGCGAGCGCGCAGGTGGTCACGCCCCCGATGACGATCCCGTCCACCACCCGCATGACCGTGAGCGCGTCGGCTCCGAACAGGATGGCCAGCAGCGCATAGACGGCCGCGCCGATGACCCAGAAGGTGAGCGGCCGCAGCGCCTGGCGCCAGGGCTCGCGCAACACGGCGACCCGCTCGGCGTCGGTGGGCGCCCGGCCCTCCAGCGCCCACTCGATCACGTGGCCGTAGGCCCGGTGGCCCCAGTGGTAGGCGGGCGGCGTCAACAGGGCGATCGGCACCAGCGGCGCGACGATCTGCAGCCAGGAGGGCACGTCGGGGGCGACCGCGGCCCCGGAGGCGAAGCCGACGAAGCTGAGCACGACCGCGCTGCCGGCCGCGTTGGCGAACAGCAGGCGGCCGCGGATGCTGCGACGCACCGCCCAGGCCGCGTGCTGCAGAGGCGTGAGCTCGGCCGCGGCCCGGCAACCCCGCGGCACGGCCCGACTCCTAGGCGTGGTCGCCGGCCGCGGCCGGATCGACGATCCAGAGCACGCGGTCGGCCCGGATGTGGCTGGCCGGGATGTCGGGGTCACCGGCCATGACCTTGGCGAAGGCCTCACGCTTGGCGTCGCCCGCCACCGTGACCAGGGCCAGGCGGGCGCGGGCGATGCCGGTGAAGGTCAGAGTCATGCGGTGGTAGGGGTTGTGGCCGCTCGCGTCCTCGTTCATGACCACCAGCCGGCCGGGATCGGCGTCCAGCGCGGCCGACCCGGGGAACAGCGAGGCGGTGTGGCCGTCCGCGCCCATGCCCAGGTGGATCAGGTCGACGCGGCCCAGCTCACCCAGGCGGAGCTGGTAGGGGTCCGGGCCCTCCTCGCAGCGCATGGGGTAGTTGGCGTTCACCGCGCCCACGCGCTCCAGCAGTGACTCGCGCACCAGCCGGTAGTTGGAGTCGCGGTGGTCCAGCGGGACGCAGCGCTCGTCTCCCCAGTAGACGTCGACCTTCCACCAGTCGATCTGGCTGCCGGCGTCGTCGGCCAGCCTCTCGTAGCAGCTCCGAGCCAGGTCGCCGCCGGACACCGAGAACGAGAAGGCATCGTTGGGTCGGGAGTGGAACGCCTCGATGACGCGCTCGGCCAGCTCGCCGGGTACGTCGTCGACCACCACCAGTTCCCCGTGCACACTTCCTCCCGTGATGGCGGCCAACTGACCGCTCTGTCTAGCGCCCCGAGGACCCGCTCCGCAGTTCTTCCGCCTTGGTGCCGAGCGAGGACAGCAACTCGTCGAAGCTCTTGGCGAAAGTGGCGACGCCCTGGTCTTCGAGCACCCGGCTGACGTCGTCGAGATCGACGCCCACCGCCTCGACGGCGGCCAGGGTGGCCGCGGCGCCGTCGAGGTCGGCGTCGACGGTGCGGGCCAGCGTGCCGTGGTCCTCGACCGCGTCGAGGGTGGCCTCGGGCATGGTGTTGACCGTGTCGGGGCCGATCAACGTGTCCACGTAGAGCGTGTCGGGGTAGTCGGGGTTCTTGGTGGAGGTGGAGGCCCACAGCGGGCGCTGCACCCGCCCACCGCGGGCGGCCAGCGCCTCCCAGCGGGGGCCGCGGAAGCGATCGAGGAAACGGCCGTAGGCGAGCTGGGCCTGCGCTACCGCGGTCTTGCCCCGCAGCGCGAGGGCCTCGGGGGTGCCGATGGCGTCCAGCCGCCGGTCGACCTCGGTGTCGACCCGGCTCACGAAGAACGAGGCCACGCTGTGGATCCCGGAGAGATCGCCCTCGTAGGCCTCGAGGCCCGAGATGTAGGCCTCCATGATCTCCTCGTAGCGGTCGAGCCCGAAGATCAGGGTGACGTTGATGTTGCGACCCTCGCCGATGAGGGTGCGGATGGCCCCGGCGCCCTCGGCGGTGGCCGGCACCTTGACGTACAGGTTGGGCTCGGCGATGCGGTCGTGCAGGTCACGGGCCGAGGCCACGGTGCCGGCCTCGTCGTGCGCCAGGTCCGGCGCCACCTCGAGGGACACGAACCCGTCGACACCGTCGCTCTCGTCGTGCACCGGGCGCAGGATGGCGAGCGCCGCCTCGATGTCCGACACCGCCATGGTCCAGTAGGCGTCCTCCACCGAGCCGCCGCCCGCCAGACCCCGCAGCTGGTCGTCGTACTCGGCCGAGCCCTCGATGGCCTTCTGGAAGATCGTCGGGTTGGAGGTGATGCCGCGCACGCCCTTGGAGACCCAACGAGCGAGCTCGCCCCCCGTGAGCCAGCCGCGCCGCAGGTTGTCGAGCCAAGGGCTCTGGCCCTGGTCGTAGTACAGGTCGTGGAGCGTGGTCACAAGGCCACCCTAGTGGCGTTACGGCCGGCCTCCGACGTCACCGGGCGCGGTGGTTCGGCCGCCCTCCGGCTGGTGGAAGACCACGATGCCGGCGGTGAAGCCATGCAGGAAGCTGCGACCGCCCAGCGGGCCGATCTCGCCCGCGCAGAACATGCCCGCCACCGCGCCGCTGGGCACCGAACGGGCCACCACGCGGGCGTCGTGATCGTCCTCACCGAAGAGATGCCTACCCCGGCCGTTGCAGGTGAACACGAGGGCGGCGTCGCCGCTCACGCCGGCCAGCATGTCCTTCAGGTCCTCGTCGGCCGCCTCGGCGTCGCGCACCTGGAACTGGACCGTGGTGCCCACCGGCACCCGGTCGCCCACCGCCAGGGCGCGGGCCCGGCGGTCCGCGCCCACCAGGTTGCGGACCACGAAGTCGCCGGGCCCGAAGGTCATGCGGTGCTCGTCGACCGCGATGCCCACGTGCAGCCCGGTGGCGAGCTGGTGGCGCTCCTCGGGGCCGGCCGCCTCGATCAGCTCCTCCAGCCGGTCGAGGGCGGGCCGGCCGGCCAGCTCGACCAGCAGGTTCCCCTCCGCCCGGGTGACGATCATGGGATCGCCCACCGGGCGGCAGCCCTGCGACACCACCACGGTGGTGGCGACCTCGGCGGGCAGGACGACGCCCACCCCGCCGTGGTCGACCACTTCGGCGTCGATCACGAGGCGGTTGCCGCCCGGCTGAGCCGCGGCCGACGCCAGGCCGCCCACCACCGGGACGGGCGGGTCCAGGTCGCCCAGCGCCTCGACGATGGCGTCGACCGGCAGGGTGAAAGGGTCGGCCAGGAGCATCAGGGCGTCGCCGGGCTCGAAGGTGGTGGCGGTGAGGCCGGTCAGGGCGACGCCGGCGCCAGTACGGGTGGCCTCCAGGCGCACGGGCCGGGGCGGGGCCGAGAGGCGGGCTGCCCACAGCGCCACCGCGGCGTC
>DASRJN010000742.1:0-2403 GCA_035649455.1 Acidimicrobiales bacterium | reverse complement strand
GTGGCGCCGTCGGCCGGGGAGCCGGGCGCCACCGGGACCCGCACCACCACCTCGTCGCTCTCGCCCAGGGCGATCTTGATGATGGGGTGCACCTCCTCGTGCTTCTCGATGAGCCACACCATCTGCTGGGCCGAGTCCCCGAGATCCTCCGCCGCCTGCGACAGGTGGAGCAGGCCCCGCAGCGGGGACGGGTCGATGTCGTTGGACGCCGCCCGCAGCACCCACAGCTCCAGGCGGTCCTTCATCTCGTCGAGCCGGTCCTCCAGGTGGCGGACCTCGGCCGCCAGGCCCAGGTCCCGCAGCACCAGCGCGGAGTACGCCAGGCCCACCGCCGTCTCCGACACGTTCTTCATCTCGACCAGCACGTCGACCGCCCGGTCGAGGTCGGTGAGGGTGCCGTCCTCCGGCGGCGTCGGCGGCTCCCACGCGGGGGCGGCGGCCAGCTCCCGCAGCCGGGGGATACCCGCCGGTGAGCCCCGCAGGAACAGGACGTCGCCGGGGATCATGATCTCCTCGCCCTCGACGTCGGTGATCCAGTCCCGGTCGCGGCGGATGGCCACGATGCGCATGCCGGTCTGCACCGGTAGCTCCAAGTCGACGAGCGGCCGCCGGGCCAGATGCGAGCCGTCGCGCACCCGCACCCGGTGCGAGACCTCCTCGGCGTTGGACAGGTCCGCGACCAGCTCCCGGGGGATGCCGAGGCGGTGGGTGACGATGCGGGCGATGTCCACCGCGTTGTTGGCGATGCGCTCGATGCAGGAGATCACCTGCAGCACCGACGCGAGGGCGTCGGCCTCCCGCGGGTTACGTCCCGCCATGACGCACACGGAGCGCATGTCGTGGACGAGGTCCTCCATCCGCTCCTCGAGCGCGCCGACCTCTTCGGCCATGGCCGAGTCGCCGAAGTACAGCGCCGCGTAGGCCAGGTCGACCATCAGCTCGGACAGGTCTTTGACCTCGGCCAGCATGGCCCGGAGATTGCGGGGTCTGTCATCCATCGGCGGGATCTTGCACCACGATAGGCGCGCCGGAGCGCGCTACGAGCGCCCCCCTCATGACAATCCGAGCAGTGCGATGGCGATGACGAGCGTGAACGAGCCGACGAAGTCGACGCTGGAGCTCACCACCGGGATCCCGTAGGTGTCGGGATCGAGGTTGGCCCGGTAGGCGGCGATCGTGCCGTAGTAGGCCACGGCCACCACGAACAGGACGGCCAGCGTGCCGGCGATCAGCGAGACCAGCATCATGTCGACGGCACCCGGCGTCGGCTTGCCCAGCGCCTGCGCCACCAGGTCGGCGCCCAGCCCGTTGAACAGATAGACCGGCACGGCCAGGAGGAAGATCAGGCTGATGTCCCGCCGGGCCTCGCGGTTGGGGGCTGAGGCCGCCGGGACGAGACCGAGGAACAGCTTGGAGGACAACCGGCCCGACAGGATGCCGCCCAGCGCCCCCGAGCTCGACAGGTGGGCGGGGACCAGGATCAGGAGCGCGGGCAGCACGTCGAGGGTGTGGGACTTCTCCAGCGTGGCGCCCGCCAAGGCGCTCACGCACCCCGCCAGCAGCAGCACCGGCACCGATTCGTGCACGATGCGGCGCAGCCCCTCGGTGGACGATCGCCACCCCGCGACCAGGAACGCCACCGACGCCGCGACGAGCACGATCCCCACCAGCTGGGTGACGATCGTGATGCCGAGCAGGAAGGTGGCCAGGAAGAGGGCCGGCAGGGTCAGGACGTCGCCGAGGGTCGACACCAGCGGCGCGGTCACGTTGTCGAGATCCCAGTCGTAGCGCACCGCCCCCGCGGTCAGGGCCAGCGACGCGGCCAGGACGACCATCGAGCCGAGCAGCCCACCCACGATGGACACGATGGCCATGGACAGCAGGTCGATCGAGTCCGGGATGCCGAGGCCGACGGCGACAGCCTTGGCCACCACCGCCAGGGCCAGCGAGATGCCCATGGTGAGCAGCATCGAGGCCAGCACGTTCTGGCCCAGCACCGCCTCCCGCCGCATCGACCAGCGGAACGTACCGGCGTGGATCGAGGTCGAGAGGCGATTGCCGAACGAGCCGAAGATGTTGCCCCGCAGCCCTATGGCGGCCGGGACCAGCACCAGGAGGCCCGGGTAGGCCCTCAACGTGCCTTCGATAGCACCGAGGAACGCGCCGGCAACCAGGCTGGTCGACGAGTTCAGCCCGAGCGCGACAAGGCTCTGCCGGACACCGGCGGCGTCCGGCCCCAACAGGGCGCGTAGGCGCGCGGCGGGGACGAGGTTCGAGCGCATGGAGGACCTGGTGACGGTAGGCCGTCGGCGAGTCTGCTCATCGTGGCGCGGACAGTCTGCAACACTCGCCCGACGCTGCGGTGTACTCACCGCAGGTCACCAGGGTTGCTGGGGGTCAGGG
>DASRJN010000741.1:0-5046 GCA_035649455.1 Acidimicrobiales bacterium | reverse complement strand
CGGGGAGAATGTGCGTCCGTGACGCCGAAGTCCGTGACGCCGCCCTCGTTGACCTGGAGCGCGGTGCTGGCCCGCCGGATGGCCCGCCATGGGTTGACCGAGCCGGCGAAGGACATGGGGCCGGCCGACATCGCCGGGAGGGTGTGCGGCGTGCACGCGCAGGTCCTCGGGGCCGCCGAGCTGTCGATCGGGAGGCGGGTCGCGGGGGCGACGCGCGCCAGCGTGCAGCGCGCTCTCTGGGACGAGCGCAGCCTGGTCAAGACGTTCGGTCCGCGAGGGACCGTGCACCTGCTCGCCACCGCCGACCTGCCCATGTGGACCGGGGCACTGTCGGTCCTGCCGTCATCGGTGCCGCTGCACGCCGAGCCGGTGCGGTTCACCCCTGACGAGACCGACGAGGTGGTCGCGGCCATCGGGCGCGCACTGGCGGATACGGAGCTGACGGTCGACGAGCTCACCGAGGCGCTCGCCGACGGCGCCGGACCCTGGGCGGTCGAGCGGACCATGGCGGCGTTCCAGGACATGTGGCCGCGCTGGCGCCAGCTGACGAGCGTGGCCGCCCATCGCGGGGTGCTGTGCTTCGGACGGAACCGGGGCCAGAAGGTGACCTACACCAATCCCGGCCGCTGGTTGCCCGGCTTCCAGCCGGACGACGGTGACACGGCGCTGCGGGCGCTCGTCCACCGCTACCTGTACGCCTACGGCCCGGCCACGCCCCAGCACTTCGCCCGGTGGCTCAACATCCGGCCGCGGCGGGCCGTCGAGCTGTTCGGGGAGCTGGCACCCGACCTGGAGCAGGTCGACGTCGACGGCCAGCCGGCCTGGACACTCGCGGGGGACACCGGCACGCCGCCACAGCCGGCCCGCGGGGTGCACCTGCTGCCGTACTTCGACGCGTTCGTGGTCGTCGGCCAGCCGCGGGAGTGGTTGTACCCCGGGGCGGCTGCGACCCGCGCGCTGTCCCGGACGGGCCAGGCCGGCAACTACCCGGTGCTGCTCGTCGACGGCGTGGTCGGCGGGGTGTGGCACCAGAAGCGCTCCGGTCGCCGGCTCGCCCTCACCGTCGAGGCGCTGAGCGAGCTGACCGCGGCCCAACGCCGGCAGCTCCAGGCCGAGGCCGACCTGATGGGCGAGATCAGCGGGGCGGAGCCCACGCTGACCGTGGGCCCGGTGACGGTCGGCCCGCATGCCTGAGCCGCGACCGCCCGGGCCCTGCTGACCGCGGGCCGGCTCAGACCAGCTCGAAGCCCGTGTAGCCGGTTGCGACAACGTCGGCGCAGCGGGCCATGTACCGGGTGAGGCCACCGGCGTAGGGCATGTAGTGCCGGGTCTTCCCGGGCACGTTGGCGCCGAGGTACCAGGAGTTGCAGCTCGGGTGCACCTGGATCGGGCCGGCGAAGGTGTTCACGTGCTCGGCCCACTCGTCCTGCGCGGTGCGATCGGCCTCGATGCTGCGGTGGCCGTTGGCCCGCAGGTGGCCGATGCACGCGGTGATCCACTCGACGTGGTGCTCGATCGAGGTGACCATGTTCGTGAGCACGGACGGGCTGCCGGGCCCCGTCACCGTGAACAGGTTCGGGAACCCCGCGACTCCCAGGCCCAGGTACGCCGTCGGCGAGTCGGCCCAGGCCTCTCGCAGCGAGATGCCACCGCGACCTCTGATGTCGATGCGCGAGAGCGATCCCGTCAGGGCGTCGAAGCCGGTGGCGTACAAGATGACGTCGAGCTCGAGCAGGTCGTCCTGCAGCTGGATCCCGCCCGGCACGACCGAGCGGATCGGGTTCCTGCGGAGGTTGACGAGCTGGACGTTGTCCCGGTTGAAGGTCTCGTAGTAGCCCTCGTCGATGATGATCCGCTTGCAGCCGAACGGGTAGTGCGGCACGAGATCCTCCGCGGTCCGGGGATCCTTCACCACCCGCTTGACGGCTTCGGCATACAGCCCCTTCGCGGCCTCGTTGGCCTCGACGTCGAAGAACACGTCGGCCCAGGCGAAACAGCCTGCGAACCCCAGCTCGTCGACCTTGGCCATGCGCTCGTCCCAGGACGCATCGAGGATGTTCGTCAGCGAGCGCCGGCCGAGGAACGAGACCGCGCCGAAGCGTGCGGTTCCCACCGGTGACGCCCACTGGGCGGACCGGATGTCGGCGTATTGCGCCTTCAGCTCATCGAGCTCGTTCGGCCCGAGCGGCCGGTTCGGCGACGGGAGGGTGTACGCCGCCGATCGTTGCAACACGAACAGCTGGGCGGCCTGCTTCGCGATCACGGGGATCGACTGGACGCCGGACGAGCCGGTCCCGATGACCGCGACCCGCTTGGCGGTGAAGTCGTAGCCGTCCTTCGGGAACCGGTTGGTGTAGAGGCTGTCGCCGGTGAACGACGCCAGCCCGGAGATGGCCGGCTCGATCGGAGCCGACAGGCAGCCGGTCGCTCCGACCACGAACCGGGCGACCACCTGCTCCCCGGTAGCGGTCTCGACCTGCCACGTCGCCGTAGCCTCGTCGTAGGTCGCCCGCTGGACCGCGGTGTTGAACGTGATCCCGTCCCGCAGCTCGAGCTTGTCGGCGACCCAGTTGAGGTAGCGCTCGATCTCGGCTTGCGCCGGCATGAGCTCGGTCCAGTCCCACTCCTGTTCGAGGTCGGGGAACTTGGTGAACATGTACTCGACCGACTGGATGTCGACCCGGGCGCCCGGGTAGCGGTTCCAGTACCACGTGCCGCCCACGCCGTCGCCTCGTTCGAAGACCCGGACCACCAGGCCCGCCTCGCGCAGCCGGTAGAGCGCGTACAGCCCGGCGAAGCCGGCTCCGATGACGACGACGTCCACCGCGGGCGCCTGCTCGATGTCGCTCATCTCCTGCAGTGTGTCAGACCCTATAAATCACACATGGCCTCGTTCGATCCTGCCGCCAGCCTGTCCCTCATCGAGCCGACGCTCGCCACCCGGTCGATCAGCTTCGAGAACCCGACCGGGGCGCGGGGTGCGGGGGGCGCGGCGGCCGGGGGGCGGAAGGGGGCGCCTTACCGGGTGCTCGGGGCCGGGGAGCGGGTCGTGCTGGCCGAGATCGAGGGGCCGGGGACGATCCGGCACGTGTGGATGACCTTCCCACCAGCCGAGCCCGAGGTCATGCGGGCCAAGGTGATCGAGGTGTTCTACGACGGCGCCGCGGAGCCGAGTGTCAGCGTGCCGGCGGTCGACTTCTTCGGCGTGCCTTGGGGCCGGCCGGTCCACCTGAGCACGGCCCTGACCGCCATCAACGAGGGCCGGGGCTTCAACAGCTACCTGCCGATGCCGTTCCGGCGATCGGTGCGGGTCGAGCTCGTCAACGCCGCCGACGTCGCGGCCTACCTCTACTTCCAGATCGACTACACGCTCGAGCCGGACCTACCGCCCGCGGCCGGCTACCTGCACGCCGCCTTCCGGCGGGAGAACCCGACGCGGCTGGGCCGTGACTTCGTCATCGCCGACGGGCTGCGCGGCCCCGGCCGGTTCGTCGGGTGCGTGGTCGGCGTCCGGGTCCTCGACGGCGGCCGCTGGTACGGCGAGGGCGAGGTCAAGGTGTACTTCGACGGCGACACCGACCTGCCGACCATCTGCGGCACCGGGCTGGAGGACTACGTCGGCAGCGCCTGGGGCATGGGCGTGCACCAGACGCTGTACGCGGGCGCCCCGCTGGAGGTCCGCGACCCCGAGGGCGGCCCCAACCCCGACTTCGTGGGGTTCTACCGCTGGCACGTGCCCGACCCGATCATGTTCGCCCGCGAGCTCCGGATGACCATCCAGCAGATCGGCTACGAGGTCTTCCGGGCGGGCGACGAGGACCGCATGGCGGCCCGGCAGCCGGCGGGCGAAGGCTGGCACCGGCCCAGCCGCGGCGACGTGATCGGCATGGGGATCGCGGAGCGGGTCGACGACTACTGCGCCGTCGCCTACGTCATGTGCGCCGAGCCCCAGCCCGTACCTCGCCTCGACGTGGCGTCGGCCATCGCGGACATCGGCCGCCGCCCCTACGAGACGCAGTGAAGCCGGGTCATTCGCGTTCTGGAGCAGGCAGCCGGTTCGAGTCCGGCCCGGGGCACGCGAGGTCCTCGTGGAGGAGGGAGACGAGGCTGTCGGTGTCGAGGCGGTCGAAGGCGTCGACGTAGCGGGTGAGGAGGGCGTCGTGGTCCGCAGCCGGTGGCGGGGTCTGGCGGGTGGCGAGGGTCGTGCGGGCTCGTTGTCGGGCGCTGTTGACGGCGGCCACGGTGGTGCCGAGGCGTGCTGCAACGTCGACCGAGGTCCAACGCAGGACGTCGCACAGGATCAGCACGATGCGCTGGCGGGTCGGGAGGTGCTGGTGGGCGGCGACGAGGGCGCGGCCGATGGCTTCCCGGCGGATCGCCAGGTCGGCGGGGTCGACCGAGGGACCGCGCCGGACCGTGGCGCCGACGGGCTCGGCCGGCGGGTCGGACCGCAGGTCGATCGGCACGGCGCGGCGCTGCTGCGAGGCCAGCATGTCGAGGCAGACGTTGGTGGCGATGCGGTACATCCAGGTCTGTGAGCTGGCCCGGCGCTCGAAGCCGTCGAGGCCGAGCCATGCCTTGACCAGCGTCTCCTGGGCGGCGTCCTCGGCGTCGAACGCCGAGCCCAGCATCCGCCGGCAATGACCGGTGAGCCAGGCTCGGTGCTGCGCCAGCTCGGGGAGGAGGGCGGCTTGATCCCCCACGCGGGACCGTCGAGGGACAGCGCGCCGCATCTCACACGCCGTCGGTGGCATCGACGAACAGGCCGCCGAGCCCGAGGACGAGCCGGCGACGACGCACGCTGGGCCAGGCCAGTTTGCTGAGCATGGGGCCAGCGTCCGGGATCGGGTGCCGGGCGGGTATCGGGGAGATCCCTGACCCGGACCTGATACGGAAGGAGCCGAGGCCGGGAGGACCCCGAGACCGCTTCGGACCAGGCCGTCAGCCCGGCTCGACGCGGGCGAGCACCCCGGCGAGCGCCGCCCGCGAGGACACCCCCAGCTTCTCGAAGGCGTGGCGGACGTGCGTCTCGACGGTCTTCTCACC
>DASRJN010000740.1:0-10447 GCA_035649455.1 Acidimicrobiales bacterium | reverse complement strand
GGCTGCTGGGCCACGATCTGGATGCCGTCGCCGCACAGCTGCTCGATGGTGTCGGCGAACCCGGCGGAGCGCAGCTCCGTGACCGAGATGCCGGCCAGGCCCTGGATCTCCACCACGTTGCCCTGGCAGTCGAGCTGCTCGGCGAGGTAGTTCGCGGCCGACACGCCGATGCCGTAGTTGTCGCCGCCGATCCAGGTGCGGTAGGCGCTCTTGGTGGAGAACTCGCGGTCGAGGTTGATGACCGGGATGCCCTGCTCCATGGCCTCCAGCGCCACCGGGGTCAACGGGCCGCCCTCGTGCGGGAGGATGATCAGCGCGTCGGGGTCCTCGGCCATGAGCTGCTCCACCTGCGACACCTGAGCCGCCGAGTCGTTGGTGCCCTCCAGGAGGACGAACTCGACGTCGTCGAACTGCGCCGCCTCGTCCTCGGCGTTCTCGGTGATGGCGGCGAGCCAGCCGTGGTCGGCGCCGGGGGCGCTGAAGGCGATCTTGACCGTCTCGCCTTCCTCGACCGTGCTGCCCTCCGAGCCGGAGTCGCTCTCCGAGCCGCTGTCGGACGCGTCGTCGTCGTCGCCGCTCTCGCATGCGGTCAGCGCCAGCGCGACCACGGCGAGCACGGCGATCAACCGGTGCTGTCGTGCGTTGAACATGGTTGGGTGTCCCCCTGTTTGCTTCCCGGACGGCTCACCGGTCGCGGCGTTGCAGCGCCGCGGCGGCGAGGATGATCACGCCTTTGGTCAGTTGCTGGAGCTCGGTCGGCATGTCGAGCAGGTTGAGCAGGTTGAACAGCAGGCCGAAGGTGATGACGCCGAGGAACGTGCCGGTGATGGTGGCCCGGCCCCCGGCCAGGCTGGTCCCGCCGATCACGACCGCGGCGATGGCGTCCAGCTCCAGCAGGTTCCCGGCGACGGGCGAGGCGCTGCCCAGGCGGCCCGACAGCAGCACCGCGGCGATCCCCACGCACAGCCCGGACAGCACGTAGACGCTGCACACGATGCGCTGCGGGCGGACGCCCGCCATGCGCGCCGCTTCCCGGTTGCCGCCCACGGCGATGACGTGGCGGCCGTAGCGGGTGCGGTTGAGCAGCACCCAGCCGCCCGCGGTCACGGCCACGAACACGAGGGCGGCGTAGGGGATGCCGGCCACCTTGCCCCGGCCCAGCTCCCGCACGAAGTCGAGCTGGAGCAGGCTGATGGGCGTCTTGTCGCTCATCCACAGCGCGAGGCCCCGGGCCCCGGCGAACATGGCCAGCGTGGCGATGAACGGGACGATGCGCCCGTAGGCGATGGCCACGCCGTTGATCAGCCCCAGCAGCACGCCCATGCCCAGCGCTCCCACCATGAACGGCAGCGACTGCTGCTCGCCCACCAGGCCTCCGGCGATGGCCGCGGCCGCCAGCACCGAGCCCACCGACAGGTCGATGCCCCCGGTGGCGATCACGAACGTCATGCCCACCGCCACGACCCCGACCACGCTGGCCTGGGTGAGCACCGTGAGCAGGTTGTCGCGGGTGAGGAACTGCTGCCGGTCGGCGATGGTCCCCGCCACCAGCAACGCCACCACCACGACCGGCAGCGCCGCCTCCTGGAGCTGGATGCGCCGCCGGGCCCGGGCCGCGGGCGCGGTGGCCGCCGTCTCCGCCGCCACGTCCTGGCTGTCCAGCGCGTCGGTGGTCATGGAGCGGCGGCCTCCTCGTGGGGCAGGGCGTGGGCCAGCAAGTCGGCCTCGGTGGTGCCCTCGGCGTCGATCAGGGCGGTGGCCCGGCCGTCGGCCAGCACCAGGATCCGGTCGCACAGGCCCGACAGCTCGACCAGCTCCGACGACACCAGCACGACCGCCAGCCCGCCGGCCGCGAGCGTGTGGATCAGGCGGTAGATCTCGGTCTTGGCCTCGACGTCGACGCCCCGCGTGGGCTCGTCGAGGAGCAGCACGCGGCACTCGTGCAGCAGCCAGCGGGCCAGCACCACCTTCTGCTGGTTGCCCCCGGACAGCTCGGAGACGAGGCGGTCGGGGTCGTCGGGCGTGGTGTGGAGCGAGCGCAGGTGGCGCGCGGCGGCGTCCCGTTCGGCTCGCCGGTCGATCAGGCCCCGGCGGCGGAACCGCCGCAGGTCGGTGACCGACACGTTGCGGACCAGGCTCCAACCCGGCCACAGGCCCTGCGTCTTGCGCTCCTCGGGGGCCAGGCCGACCCCGGCCCGGATGGCGAGGTCGGGGCGACCGGGCGGGAGGGCCCGGTCGCCCACGGCGACGTGGCCGGCGTCGGGGCGGTCGATGCCGGCCACGAGCCGCAGCAGCTCGCTGCGGCCGGCCCCGACGAGCCCTCCGATCCCGAGGATCTCGCCTTCGCGCACGTCGAACGACACCCCGTGGACGGCCGGGACCCGGGTGAGCCCCTCGACCCGGAGCACCACCGGGCCGAGGGGGCGATCCGGGTCCCGGGCCGGGAAGGTCTCGGCCAGCTGCCGGCCCACCATGGCCGTGATCAGCTCGGCGCGGGCCGTGCCCGGCAGCAGGGCGGAGGCCACGGTCCGGCCGTCGCGCAGGACGGTGATCACGTCGGCGATGGCGGCGACCTCCTCCAGCCGGTGGGAGATGTAGACCACCCCGACCTGCTCGTCCGTCAGGCGCCGGATGACGTCGAAGAGCGTGTCCACCTCCTGGCGGCCCAGCACCGCGGTGGGCTCGTCCATGATCAGCAGCCGGGCCCGGCGGGTGAGCGCCCGCGCGATGGAGACGATCTGGCGGGCCGCCGGTGGCAGCCCGCCGACCAGGGCGCGGGGCGAGATGGTCCGGTGGCCGAGGCGGCCCAGCACGTCGGTCGCCGCCGCCCGCATGGCCCGCCGGTCGATCACCGGGCCGCGGTGCAGCTCGTGGCCGAGGAACAGGTTGTCGGCCACCGACAGGTCGTCGACCAGGTCGAGCTCCTGGTAGATGGTGGCGACGCCGCGGGCCAGCGCGGCGACCGGATCGCCGGGCGGCAAGGGAGCACCCCCGACGGCCACCTCGCCGGCCGACGGCGTCACCAGGCCCGCGATGCACTTGATGAGCGTCGACTTCCCGGCGCCGTTCTGGCCGACCAGGCAGTGCACCTGCCCGGCCTCCACGGTGAAGTCGACGCCGTCGAGGGCGCGCACGCCGGGGTAGTCCTTGACCAGCCCGCGCACGGCCAGCAGCGGCGCCTCCGTCACGCGGTCGCCTCCTCCGGCGGGGCCAGCATGGCGTCGATGGCCGCCGGCGAGAGGATCTGCTCGACCACCGTGACCGCGCAGCCGATGACGCCCGCCCGGTCGTCCAGCTGGCTGCCCGCCAGCTGCAGGCTCTGGGTGGCCAGCGCGGTCGAGCGGCGGTACACGACCTCGCGCATGCCTGCGAAGAAGTGCTCGTGGGCATGGGCCAGGTCGCCGCCGATCACGATGACCGACGGGTTGAAGAAGTTGACCGCCCCGGCCAGGACCTCGCCCACGAGCCGGCCCGCCTGGCGGACCAGCGTGACGGCCTGGGCGTTGCCCGCCCGCACCAGCGCCACCACGTCGCGGCTGGTCCGGGCGTCGACGCCGATGGAGCGCAGCTCCCGGGCCAGGGCCCCGCCGCTGGCCACGGCCTCGACGCAGCCCCGGTTGCCGCAGCGGCACAGCGCGTCGCCGGCGTCGGGGATCTGCACGTGGCCGATGTCGCCCGCGGTGCCGTCGGCGCCCCGATGGATGGCACCCCCGGCCACGATGCCGCAGCCGATCCCGGTCGCGACCTTGACGAACAGCAGGTCGTCGACGCTGTGGCGCCAGCTGGTCCAGTACTCGCCCAGCGCCATCACGTTCACGTCGTTGTCGACCAGCACGGGGACCCCGGGGTAGTTGCCGGCGAAGGCCGCGGGGATGGGCACGCCGTCCCAGCCGGGCATGATCGGCGGGCTCACGGCGCGGCCGGCCGCGAACTCGACCGGGCCGGGCACCCCGATCCCGACCCCGCGGACGTCGGCGGGGTGGCATCCGGCCTCGGCGAGCAGGACGGCGAACCGCTCCTGCACCCAGGGCAGCACCAGGTCGGGTCCACCGGCGATGTCCATCTCGCCCGGCTCCTCGGCCAGCACCGTGCAGTCCAGGTCGCTGACCGCCAGGCGGCAGTGGGTGGCGCCGAGGTCGGCGCAGAGGACCACCCCACTGGCGGCGTCGAAGGCCAGCTGGGTGGGCGGGCGGCCGCCCGTCGAGGGCCCGCCGCCCCGCTCGACCAGGAGCCCCAGGCCCAGGAGTGCGTCGACCCGCTGCGACACGGTGGAGCGGGCCAGCCCGGTGGTGCGGGCCAGGTCGGCGCGGCTGGCGGCCTCGCCGTCGCGCACCAGCTGGAACAGAGCCCCCGGCGTGAGGATGTGCGGGCTGACGCTCCGGCGCGAGGCCATGCGCGGGTCGTAACACGCCGAGCTTTGTTCGGTCAACGGTCAAAGCGATAACAATGACGACACAAGTCCACGACTTATGCTTGTCATCCGCTCAAAGCCCGTCGTAGGTTGCCAGCCATGGTGGCGTTGCGCACAGCCGTGGTGGGGACCGGGTTCATCGGCCGGGTGCATGCCCGGTCGGCCCAGCTGGCCGGAGCCCGCTTGGTGGGCGTGGCCGGATCGTCGCCGGACAAAGGTCGGGCAGCGGCCGAGGAGCTGGGCGCCGACCAGGCCTTCGCTTCGGGCGAGGAGCTGGTCGAGGCCGACGGCATCGACGTCGTGCACATCTGCACTCCCAACCACCTGCACGAGCCCCTGGCGCTCAAGGCGCTGACCGCGGGCAAGCACGTGGTGCTGGAGAAGCCGGTGGCGCTCGACGGGGCCGGCGCGGCGCGGGTGGCCGCGGCCGCGGCCGAGTCCGGGCAGGTCGTCACCGTCCCCTTCGCCTACCGGTTCAACCCGATGGTCCGTGAGGCCCGGGCCCGAGTGGCGGCGGGCGAGCTGGGGCAGCTGCGGCTGCTGACCGGCGGCTACCAGCAGGACTGGCTGCTCACGCCGGACGACGTCAACTGGCGGGTGGACGCCGCCCTCGGCGGGCCGTCCCGGGCCTTCGCCGACATCGGCTCGCATTGGTGCGACATGGTCGAGTTCGTGTCCGGCGACCGCATCGCCCGGTTGCTGGCCCGCACCGTGACCGCCGTGCCCGAACGGGCCGCGGTCTCGTCGCCCGTCGCCTTCAGCCCGCCCGCCGAGGGTGGCGGCGAGCGCCGTGCCGTCGACACCGAGGACGCCGCCTTCCTCCTGCTCGAGACGGCCGGCGGCGCCTTTGGGTCGATGCTGGTGAGCCAGATCTCGGCCGGCCGCAAGAACCACCTGTGGTTCGAGCTCAACGGCGCGCAGGCCTCGGTGGTGTTCGACCAGGAGCAGGCCGAGACCCTGTGGCTCGGGCGCCGGGACCGCGCCGAGACCATCTACCGCGACGCCGCCTACCTGGCGCCCGACGCCGCTCGCCTGTCGTGGCTGCCCGCCGGGCACGCCCAGGGCTACGACGACTGCTTCGACCTGTTCGTGGCCGACGCCTACGCCGCCATCGGCGGGCAGGCGCCCCCCGGCCTGCCGCTCATCGGCGACGGCGTAAGGGCGGCCCGCCTCACCGACGCGGTGCTGGCGTCGGCTCGCACCGGCTCCTGGACCGAGGTGACGCCATGAAGCTCGGGTTCCTGACCGCCTGCTTGCCCAAGCGCCCGCTGGCCGAGATCGCCGCGTGGGCCTCGGGCCACGGCTACGAGGCGCTGGAGGTGGCAGCGTGGCCGGCGCTGGGCGACCGCCCGTTCACCGCCACCCACCTCGACGCCGACAGCTACGACCGGGACCAGGTGCTGAACCTGTTCGCCGAGCACGGGCTGACCCTGTCCTCGCTGGCCTTCTACGACAACAACCTCCATCCCGATCCGGCCGAGCGCGAGGCCGTCAACGCCCACGTGCTGCGCTGCATCGATGCCGCCGCCGACCTGGGCTGCCCCACCGTGGGCACGTTCGTGGGGCGCCACCCGGGCCTCGGCGTGCGCGACAACCTGGCCCAGGCCGAGACGGTCTTCGCCCCGCTGGTCGACCGGGCCGGCGAGCGGGGGGTCAAGCTCATCATCGAGAACTGCGTGATGGAGGGCTGGCACCCCGACGGCTACCCCGGCAACCTCGCCTACTCGCCCGAGCTGTGGGAGTGGATGTTCTCGCTGGGCCTGTACCTCAACTACGACCCCTCCCACCTGTGCTGGATCGGCATCGACCCGGTGGCCGCGGTGCGGCCCTACGTCGACCGCATCCCCCACGCCCAGGCCAAGGACATCGAGCTGTTCCCCGACCGCCGCAACCACTACGGCTACTACGGCAAGGCGGTGGCCCGCGACGACCCGTGGGACGTCGGCTGGTGGCGCTACCGCGTCCCCGGCCTCGGCCAGGTCGACTGGGTGCGGCTGA
The DNA here is from genome assembly GCA_035649455.1 of Acidimicrobiales bacterium. Lineage (GTDB taxonomy): Bacteria > Actinomycetota > Acidimicrobiia > Acidimicrobiales > VFJN01 > ZC4RG19. The sequence continues at coordinate 4,038 of DASRJN010000740.1, read as the reverse complement.
TCGACACCCTCTACGAGGGCGGCTTCGACGGCGTGCTCTCGGTGGAGCACGAGGACCCGGTCTGGGGCGGCAGCGAGGACCGGGTCGAGGTCGGCCTGGAGGTCGCCCACCGGACGCTGCGCCCTTTGCTGGTCCGCTAACGGGACTCCGGCGGCCGCTCGTTCGCCGCCTCGAACTCGGCCGCCCGGCGGTCGGAGTCGTAGGGCCGCTCGGTGTAGGGCGTGCCGGTCCACTCGCTGCGCGGCATGGCGAGGAAGTTGCCGCGGTAGACGTGGATGGCGGCCGCGTGCTGGGTGGTGGGGTTGGTGACCGCATGGATCACGTCGTCGCCCAGCAGGCACACGTCGCCGGGGCGGAGCTCCCGGCCGCCGGAGCCGGCGATGGTCGCGCCGTCCCGGCGGTAGAAGGCGTTGTCCTCGCCGCCGGTGTAGACGCCGATGGCGGCCCAGGTGCGGTGGTCGTGGGGGCCGACGCTCATGCCGGGCGCCCACACCACCTTGAGGATGGTGAGATCGTCGCCCACGTGGAGCGGGACGATCTCGGCCCGGGTCGGGGGCAGCGCCTCGGCCAGGCCGGGGTCGGACACGGCTCGGGCCAGCACCTCCTTCAGCGCCTGCCTCGGCTCCGGCTCCTGGCCTGCCGCCAGGCATGCGGCGATCAAGTCGTCCACGTCGAACATGCCCACCGCTCCCGTCGTCGAAGGTAAAGTCGCTGTACGACAACGTACCGCGACTCGCCCAGACCTTCAACCGGCAGGCCCCTGCTGACCACGCTGGTCCGGCGCCTGCACCTGCACGCCCGCCAGCGCATCCACGAGGACCTGGTGGCCGCGGGCCACCACCGCCTGTCGCCCGCCCACATGTACATCTTCCAGACACCCGGGCCCGACGGCGTCCGTCCCACCGAGCTGGCCCGGCGGACCAACATGACCAAGCAGGCCATGAACCACCTGCTCTCCGGACTGGAGCGGGATGGCTACCTCCGCCGCGACCCGTCCCCGGACGACCGGCGGGCGGCCGTGATCCGGCTCACCGACCGCGGGCACGAGGTGGAGCGCCTCATGAACGCCAGCTCCACCCGGCTCGAGCGCGAGTGGGCCCAGCTGCTCGACCCGGCCACCGTGGAGCGGCTGCGGGCGCTCCTGGCCGACATCGACACCGCGGTCGGCGCCGCGCCCTGAGCTACCCCAGGCCAAAGGCCCGGACGGCGCGGGCGAGGTCGGCGGCCGGTTGGTGGCCGTAGCCGACGACCAGGCCCTGGCGTGGGATGGCGACGCAGTAGCGACTGAGCGGGCGGGCGTCGAGGCCGGCGGCCTGCGCCGCCGCGGCCAGGGCCGAGTCCGACTCGGGTGACGGGGTGGCCGGCGGGTGGAGGACCAGGTGCAGGCCCGCGGCCGTGCCGGCCACCGACCAGCCGGGAAGGTGGGTCGCGGCCGCCGCCGTCAGCGCGTCGCGGCGGCGGCGGTACTCGACCGCCATGCGCCGGATGTGGCGGTCCATCTCGCCGCGGGCCAGGAACTCGGCCAGGGTGGCCTGGTCGAGCACGCCGCAGGACAGGTCCGCCGCGTACTTCGCCTCCCGGTAGGCGGTGACGAGGGGCGGCGGGACCACCATCCAGCCGAGCCGCAGGCCCGGGGCGAGGGTCTTGGAGACGCTGCCGCCGTACAGCACGACGTCGGGCCCGAGCCCCTGGAGGGCGCCCACCGGGGTGCGGTCGTAACGGAACTCGGCGTCGTAGTCGTCCTCGACGACGAGCCGGCCGCGATCCCGGGCCCATCGCAGCAGCGAGTGGCGGCGCTCGGGCGCTAGCACGGCGCCGGTGGGGAACTGGTGGGCGGGGGTGACGACCACGGCCCTGACCTCGGAGGCGGCGAGGGCGTCGACGCACAGCCCGCGGCCGTCGACCGGGATCGGGACGCAGCTGAGGCCGCCGGCCTCCAGCTGCTCCCGCATCCCCACCGACCCCGGGTCCTCCACGCCGATGCGAGGATCCCCGCTCGCCCGTGCGACGTCCGCCACGAGGCGGCTCGCCTGGGCGAAGCCGTTGACGACCAGGATCTGCTCGGGCGGAGCAAGCACGGAACGGACTCGGCCCAGGTAGCGGGCCAGCTCCTCCCGCAGGCGGGGCAGGCCGGCGGGGTCGCCGTACCCGAGGTCGTCGTCGGTGAGGCCGGCCAGGGCGCGGGACGCGCACCGGGCCCACGCCGGGCGGGGGAAGGTGTCGCCCGACGGCAGCCCCGGGTTCGACGCCGGCCGAGCCCGCGCCACCGGCCCGTGCTCGCCGCCGCCGGCCACCGCCGCCACCGTGGTGCCGCTGCCCTGGCGGCTGAGCAGGTATCCCTCGGCCGCCAGCAGCTCGTAGGCCCGCACGACCACGCCCCGCGACACGCCGAGGTCGCCGGCCAGCGTGCGGGACGCGGGCAGGCGGGTGCCGCTCCGCAGCGTGCCGGTGCGCACGGACGCCCGCAGCTCGCCCGCCAGCCGGTCGGCCTGGTGCCCGCGGGGCACCTGGGCGAGGTCGACCTCCAGCAACAGCCCGCCTAAGTCGGGTGCAAAATTGGTTCTATCAAGATCCGCCCTATTGGACCTTGGCATCGGACCAATGCTAGTCCAACGTTCCGTCCGTGACTGCCACCACGCAGCAGACGGATGACCCGCCGGTCCTGGCCGCGGCCGTGCCCGTGGCCGCCGCCATCGGCGTGATGGGCGTGGTCTACGGCGCCGTGGCCGAGCCCGTCCTCGGCCCCGGCCTGACCGTGGCCAGCTCGGTAGCCGCGTTCTCGGGGGCCGCCCAGTTCGCCATGGTCGGGCTGCTGGCGTCCGGCGGCAGCGCCGCTGCGGTGCTCGCCAGCGTGATCCCGCTCGCCCTGCGCCACGTGCCGTTGGGTGCCATCCTGCGGCCCCGCCTCCGCTCCGGGCGCGCGGGCCGCGCCCTCGTCTCGTTGTTCCTGACCGACGAGACCGTAGGGTTGGCGCTGGCCCGGCAGCCGCCGGCCGAGCGCACCGTGGTCCTGTCGGGCGCCCTGGCCTACGCCGCGTGGGTGGCGGGCACGGTGGCCGGCGTCGCGGGCGCTTCCCTCGGGGCCATCGCCGTCCTCGCCGAGGCCATGTTCCCGGTCCTGTTCATCGGCCTGGCGGCCGTCACCACCCGTCGCCGCCGCGACGCGGTGCTCGCCGCCGTCGCCGGCACCGTGACCGCCGCCCTGCTGCTCGTCGCCCCGGGCGCCGGCGTCCTCGGCGGCCTGGCCGTAGCGATCATGGTGGCGGCGGTGGGCGGGCGAGCATGAGCCTGGTCGGGCTGGTCGTGGCCGTGTCGGCCATAACGGTCGGGAGCCGGGCCGTGTCGGTCGCCGTGCTGCCGCCCCCTCGGGGCACGCTGGCGAGCATCGTGGACCGGCTCCCCGCACCCCTGTTCGCGGTGCTGGCGGCCGCGACGCTGCTGGGGTCGGACCAAGGCTCGTCCCCGGCGCCCGTCTGGCTGGCGGCCGGGGCCGCGCTGCTCACCGTCCGGCGCCGGTCGCTGCTGCTCACCGTGGCCGCCGGGCTCGCCGGTGCGCTGGCCGGCCGAGCCCTGGCCTGACCCAGGTTCACGTCTCACGCGGCGGTCCCGCGCCCTCTCTAACCCTGGACGGCGGGCAACGCGGTGTCGGAGGCGCCGGTGCGCGGCCTGGCCGGCGACAAGGCCCGAGCCGTCACCTGACCGCCCGGGACGCGCTGCCCTCCGCCGGTTGATCGGAGGGCCGGCGGGGCCACGGGTGGCCCCGGCCGGGCTGCCGCGTGGCCGCGGGTGCGCGGTTGCTGCGGTCCCCGGGCCCGGCCTTCGATCAGGGCGGCATGAGCCGCTACAGCTGCGGGCCGTGGCTCGTGTCCTCGAGGACGGTGAAGTTGCCCTCGTACTGCGGCGCGCCCTCGTCGTCGGACGCGGGGCCGGGCGCGGGCGAGTCGGCCCCGCAGCCTGCGATGCTCAGTGCGGCCAGGAGCAGCCCGGTCGTGCCAAGGTGATGTCTCATGCTCGGTTCGACGGAGGCCGCATCGGCTC
>DASRJN010000739.1:0-5239 GCA_035649455.1 Acidimicrobiales bacterium | reverse complement strand
CGTGAGACCATCACCCCGATCGCGCCCGGAAGTGCGTAACTTTCTGCTCGTCCGCGTATGACAGACAACGCGCGAACCGTTACATTCCCTCCAACCGCAGAAGCGGACGCGGGCGTGAAGGTTGGGGGCCCGCCGCCGTCTCGTCGCCATGGGGAACTCCTTGACGCTTGCACGCCATCGCACGCTTGCCGCCGTGTCGCTACTCCTCGCGTTGTTGGGCACCATGGTCGTCGCCACCGGGACGAGCGGGGCGCAGGAGGATCCCGCTGCCGAGAGCGACCAGGTGCGTGATCGCCAGGCGCTGGTGGCGGTGGACGTCGACGTGCTCACGGCCGAGGGGGACACGGTGATAGCCGCCATCGGCGACCTGGACGACGCCGTGGAGGCCCAGAAGCAGATGCTGTCCGAGGCCGACCTCCGGAACACCGCGGCCCAGGCCGATCTCGCCACGGCCGAGGCGGCACTGGCCGACACGCAGGCCCGGCTGACCGAGATCACCACCCAGGCCGACGCCATCGTGGTCGACGCCTTCATGAACCCGCCCTCCGACTCGGCCCTCGACGCGCTCACCGCCGAGTCGTTGGAGGACGCCACCGTCAAGCAGGCCTTCCTCGACATGCAGGCCGACGCCAACGCCGACCTGCTCGGCCAGTACGAAGCGCTGCTGGATCAGCTGGAGGTCGAGAAGGCCGGCCGTGAGGAAGCCGCCGATGCCGCGGAGGCCGCCCAGGCGGAGGCCGAGGCCGCCTACGAGGACGTGCAGTCTTCGGTGGGGGAGGAGGCGCGGTTCGCGGTCGAGGTCCAGCGCCGGCTCGACCACCGGCTGGCGGAGGCCGACGCCCTCGAGGCGACCGATCCCGCCCTGGCCGAGCAGATCCGCGCCCGGGAGGCTCAAGTAGCCGAGGCGCTCAACGCGCTGGACGAGGAGGTCCTGGCCGAGCGGGCCCGGGCCCGGGCGGCCGAGCTGGCCGAGGAGGCCGACGCGAACCGCAACATCACGGGCATCAAGCCGGTGCCCGGCGGGGTGGTCGAGGTCGCCTGCCCGGGCGGCGGCTCGATCCAGGTCGCGGGCGACATCGCCCCCCAGATCCAGCGACTGCTGAGCGACGCTGCCGACGCCGGCATCGTCATGTGCGGCAACGGCTACCGCGACCCGGCCGACCAGATCCGGGTGCGCCGGGAGAACTGCGGCACGTCCAACTACGCCATCTACCAGGCGCCGTCTTCATACTGCAGCCCGCCCACCGCCCGGCCCGGCCAGTCGATGCACGAGCAGGGCCTGGCCATCGACTTCACCGTAGGCGGCCGCACCCTCAGTTCGTCCAGCGCCGCCTACCGCTGGATGAAGGCCAACGCCTCCAACTACGGCATGTACAACCTTGCCGGCGAGCCCTGGCACTTCTCCGTCGACGGGAACTGACCGCCACGCGTGCCGCGCGCGGCGCGTAGGCCGAACGACCCTCTGCGAGCAAGCGCCGCACGCGGCCTGACCTGCGAGAACGCGGGAAAGGTATGGCGGCACCATGACAACGCTGATGCGGTTCGTTACCTTTCCGGGCACTTTGCCCGCGTTCATGTAGGGGGAATCGTGCGATCCGGTCGGCGCGTGAGGACGTTCACGAGGCTGGTGGTGGCGGTGGGTGTCTCCACCGCGCTCCTGACGCCTGCGACATCCGACGCCCAGACCGGACCCAACCCCGTCGAGACCGAGCGCCGGCTGGGCGAGGTGCGGGCCCAACGGGGTCAGGTCGACCTCGAGGTCAGCGCGCTCACCGCCCAGGACGCCCAGCTCCAGGCGGCGCTGGACGTCCTCGAGTCCAACGTCGCCACCCAGCATGCCGAGCTGGACGAGGCCGAGCGGGCGGTGGAGGAGGCCGACGCGGCCGTGGTCGAGGCGACCGCCGCGGTCCAGAGCCAGCAGTCGCGCATCGTCATGCTGGGCATGGCCACCGACGCCGTGGTGGTCGACGCCTACATGAACCCGGCGGCCAACACCGGCCTGGACGCCTTCCGCGAGGCCGACTCGCTCAGCGACGTGGCCGTCAAGCAGGCGATCATCGAGATGTCCGCCAATGCCGACGCCGACCTCATGGACCAGCTTGAGCAGGCCCAGGAGGACCTCGAGGTCGACGAGGCCAACAAGGAGGTCGCCGCGGCCGACGCCGAGGACCGGCGGGCCGAGGCGGACGCGCAGCTCACCGAGTTGCAGAACGCGCTGGCCCAGCAGCAGGCGTTCGCCGCCGACGTCGAGGCGCGGCTCAACGCCAAGCTGGCCGAGGCCGAGTCGCTGCGGACCTTCGACGCGGCCTTGGCGGATCAGCTCGTCAGGGAGCAAGAGGCGCTGGCCGCCTGGGTGAGAGGCTTGCAGGAAGCCGCAGAACGCCAGCGCCAGGCCGACGCCGCCGCTGCCGCGCGGGCCGCGGCAGCCAGTCGACCGGCCCCTTCACCCCGCTCGGGCGGCGGGGGCGGAGGCGGCGGCGCCGCGGCCCCAGCTCCAGCCGCGCCGGCGGCCCAGGCCGATCCGGCGCCCGCCGTGATCCTGCCGGCACCCGGCGGCCTGGCCACCGTCACCTGCCCGTTCGGCGGGTCGATCACGGTAGCCGGGTCCATCGCGGGCAACGTCCAGGGGCTGCTCAACGCGGCCGCGTCCGCCGGTGTGTCCCTGTGTGCCAGCAGCGGCTACCGCAGCCCCGACGCCCAGATCTCGCTGCGCCAGCAGAACTGCGGCACGTCCAACTACGCCATCTACTACGCACCGCCGTCGGCCTGTAACCCGCCCACGGCCATCCCCGGGTCGTCCATGCACGAGCGGGGCCTGGCGGTCGACTTCAGCTGCAACGGGGGCGGTGCCATCCGCCGGGGCAACGAGTGCTGGAACTTCCTGGCCGCGCACGCGGACGAGTACGGGCTCCACAACCTGCCCGGGGAGGACTGGCACTGGTCCACCAACGGCCGCTGACCACAGCGATGGACGCGGCCTCGGCGCTCAGAGGCGTCGCAGCTTCTCGGGGTTGCGGACGGCGTCGATGCGGGTGATGCGGCCGTCGTCGACCGCGAAGGACAGCGCGGCGCGCTGACCGTCGCCGCTGGGGAGCACCAGACCGAGCCGGCCGTTGAGCTCGACCTCGACCGGTGCGTGCCCCGCCCGGCGGCCGAACGCGATCCACGCCCGTGCGACCCGCATGCGGCCGCGCACCGGCTTGCGGGCCGCGGTCGCCCGCCCGCCGCCGTCCGAGGTCCACACCGCGTCCGGATCGAGCACCGAGACGAGGCCCTCGAAGTCGCCGCCCGCGATGGCCTGCGCAAACGCCCGGACGGCTCGGTCGTGCTCGTCAGGCGACGCCGCGAAGCGCGGGCGCTCGCTCGTGACGTGGCGGCGGGCACGCGAGGCGAGCTGGCGCACGGCCTCGGGCGTGCGGCCGACCACCTCGGCGACCTCGCCGAACGGCATGTCGAAGACATCGTGGAGCACGAACGCCGTGCGCTCCGCGGGCGAGAGCTGCTCGAGCACGGTCAGCAGCGCGTAGCTGACCGACTCGTCGAGCGTGACCCGGTCGGCCGGGTCGCCCGAGGGGACCGCCGGGAGCGGCTCGGGGAGCCACGGTCCGACATAGCTCTCGCGGCGGGCGCGGGCGGACCGCAAGCGGTCGAGGGCGAGCCGGGCGACGACGGTGGTCAACCAGCCGTCGAGGTTCTCGATCGCCGCGTCGGTGCGCTCCAGGCGCAACCACGCCTCCTGCACGACGTCCTCGGCCTCGCCGAGGTCGCCGAGCTCGCTGTAGGCGAGCCGCAGCAGCCGGGGGCGGGCCCGCGCGAAGCGCTGGGTGATGGTCATATCGCCATCCGGCCCCAGATCTCGGTGCCCGCCCGCAGGCGCGGCTGCCAGCCGGTCGCCTCCGTCAGGCGGCGGCTCGACACCCGCTGCGAGCGCGCCAGGGGCCCGTCCGGTTGGGCCGGCGCCGGTGGGCGCAGGGCCTCGATCCCCACGGCGGCAGCCAGCGCGGCGTCGACTTCGGCGTTGGTCGGCGGATCGGTGTCGGCGACGTTGTAGATCCCGGGCGGGGCGTCCACCGCGGCGACGATGGCGGTCGCGGCGTCGTCCAGCGCCAGCGTCGGCCGGTAGGCGCCGGGCAGTCCGGTCGCGATCGAGACGCCGTCGCGGGCGGCCGCCAGCGCGGCCTGGGCGGAGCCGCTGTCGGGCCCCATGAACAGCCCGAACCGCAGCACCACGGTGTCGCCCGCGAACAGGTCGCGGGCGTTGCGCTCGGCGGTCAGGGCCGTCGTGGTCACGCCGCCGCCGGCGACCGGCGCCTCCTCGTCGAGCCACGCGTCGCCGCCGTCGGCGTACACGAACGCGATCGACTCCTGGACGAGCCGCGTCGCTCCGGCGGCCTGGGCCGCGCGGGCGATCGCGGCCGACGCCTCGGTGCGGATGCGGTCGTTCTCCTCCCAGGCGGCCGGATCGGCCATGCGGTCGGTGGTGGGGATGTGGGTCAGCAGGTTGACGACGGCGTCCGCCCCGGCGAACGCCCGGCGCAGCGACGCCTCGTCGAACACGTCCGCCTCGACGGCACCCGCCCCGAGGCGTTCGAGCCGCTCGCGGCCACGCTCGGAGCGCGTCACGCCGGTGACGCGGTGACCGGAGGCGAGCAGCTGGCGGACGGCGCGCTGCCCGATGACGCCGGTGGATCCTGTGATCACGATCTCAGTCATGCCCTGGTGACGGCATACCCCGTCCGATCGTGACATGCGAGCTGGCGGCCTACCCGGGTCCCTTCTCGCGGACGACGGCAGGGGAGTGGCGGAAGAAGTTCTCGACGTCCCGCTCGTAGCGGTAGGCCCGGGGCCGGCCGACGGTGCTGCGCAGGCGGGCGGCCTCGGCGAAGGCGTGCACCGCCCCGGCCGAGGTGTGCTCGTAGCAGAAGCCGGCGTCCTTGAGCCGCCGGTTGTCGGCGCCCCGGCCGTACGTGAGCAGCTCCATCAGCTCGACCGGCATGTCCACGCCCAGCCGCGTGAGGACGGCCGCCACCGCCTTGCGCCCCACCGGGGGCAGGGGAGCCAGCCGCTTGGCGCAGATGGCGACCACCTCGCTCCACGGCAGCAGGCCGTCGCCGGCCACGTTGAAGATGCCACCGAGGTCGCGCTCGAGGACGAACATGATGGCCCGCACCACGTCCGCCTCGTGCACGAACTGCAGCCGCGGGTCGTAGCCGAACACGGCCGGCACCAGTGGCAGGCT
>DASRJN010000738.1:0-8886 GCA_035649455.1 Acidimicrobiales bacterium | reverse complement strand
GGGCCGGGCCCCCGGAAGTACCAGCCCCGTGCCACCACGTCGGCCCCTACCAGCCGGCCGGCCTTCACCGCCCCGAACCACTCGCGCCCGAACGGCAGCGGATTGGTGTAGCGCAGGGGCACGAACCCCCGATCGTCGGCGATCACCAGGTCGGGCGACAGCACGTAGCCGGGCATGCCGCGGCCGGTCACGCGCCCCCACACCTCGACCGGGATGCCCGCCACCGGGCCCGCGTCGAGCCGGTCCAGCAGGGCCGTCACCGGCGCCACCGGCTCGTGGCCCGACGGGTAGCGGACCTGCCAGTGCACGAACAGCGCCACGCCCAGAGCCGTCACCGACCACGCCACCGCCACCAGGCTGCCCCACAGCTGCCATGACGCCAGCAGGGCCAGGCCTGCGGCGAAGGGCGCCCCGGCCGCCACCGCCTGGACCGCGGCCTTCGCCATGGGACGTGCTCCCACGGACGGCGTGGTCCATTCCGAGGGCGCGCCGGGCAGGCCCGAGCGGTGCAGCAGGTCGATGCGGTTGGCCACCAGGGGGTGCGACGAGCACAGCTCCACCCAGCGCGCCCACGGGCTCAGCCGGTCCCAGCGCAGCCCGGCCACCGCCGCGTCGAGATCCTGGGGGCGGCCGAGCACCCCGTCGGGGATCTTGGCGTCCTCCCGGCCCACGATGCCGAGCAGGCCCACGGCCCCGAGGCGCCCCGCTCGCCGCTCCTCGCGCCGCACTGCCCGACGGCCCAGCGCTTCGGCCCGGCGCTTCCGGTCGGCCTCGACCTCGCCGACGCCGTAGGCGATCTTGACCAGCGCTGAGGCCAGCGCGTCGCCGTCGCCCGTGCACCGGCACGACCACTTGTCGGCCGCCAGCTCGCGGGCACGTCCCACCGCGGACAGCAGGAACTGGGACACGAACCACGCGGCCAGCGCGCCCAGCCCCACCACCCGGGCCTCCTCCCGGCCGGACGAGCGGGCGGTGACGAAGACCATGTAGAGGGCCAGGGGGATGACCGCGGCCACGGTCATGACGACCATGTCCCAGTGCTTCACGTGGCCCAGCTCGTGGCACACCACCGCGTCCATCTCGCGTTCGTCGAGGCGCTCGAACAGGCCCCGGGACAGCCACATGTGCGCGCTGGCGGGCGTCCGGCCGAACGTGAACGCGTTCGGCGTGCCGTCGTCGATGATGCCCAGCCGCACCAGCGGGACGCCGGCGTCGGCGCACCGCCGCGCCACGAGCTCGCCCACCGGATGGTCGGTGAGGTAGCGCTGCCCGTCGTGCGGGATCACGTTGGCGGGCACCAGCCACCGGATCAGCGCGGGGGCGAAGGCGAACTGGGCCCCGACGACCGCGATCGCGATCGCGGCGGGCACCCAGACCGGGACGCCGGCCACCACCACCGCCACCACGCCGACGGCCAGCGCCAAACCCGTCAGGGCACCGACCGACACCACCATCCTGCGCACCACGACCCCGGCCACAGGCAACCTCCTCGTCACCGGTCACGGTAGGACCTGCACCGCGCGCCGGGGCGTCGGCCCGTGTTGCGATCGGCCTACGATCCGGGCCCATGCCCCTACCCACGCCCGCCGCCAACCGCACGGCCGTCGTCACCGGCGCGTCGTCCGGCATCGGCCGCGAGATCGCCCGCCGGCTGGCCCAGCGGGGCCACGGGGTCACGCTCGTCGCCCGGCGGGAGGACCGCCTGCGCGAGCTGGCCGACGCCCTGACCACCGTCCACGACGGCCTGCGGGTGGAGGTGGTGGTGGCCGACCTCACCGACGAAGCGGCCCGGCGCGGCATCCCCGTGGCGGTGGCCGACCGGGGCCTGGAGCCCGCGGTGCTCGTCAACGCGGCCGGGTTGAGCACCGTGGGGCCGGTCCATCGCAACGACCCCGAGGCCGAGCTCACCATGCTGCGCACCAACGTGGAGGCGCTGGCCCACCTCACCAGCCTGTTCCTGCCCGGCATGGTGGAACGCCGGCAGGGCGGGGTGCTCAACGTGGCCTCGACGGCGGCGTTCCAGCCGCTGCCGGGCCAGGCCGGCTACGCCGCCTCCAAGGCGTTCGTGGTGTCCTACAGCCGGGCCGTGCGCGAAGAGGTGCGCGGCCACGGCGTGGTCGTGACCGTGCTGTGCCCGGGGCCGGTGCGCACCGAGTTCGCCGAGACCGCGGGGTTCGATCCCGCCGAGGCCGACTCCGCCCTGCCCTCGTTCATGTGGGTGGAGGCGAGCGAGGTGGCCCGGGCCGCGGTGGACGGGCTGGAGCACGGCCGCGCCCACGTGATCCCCGGCGCCGCCAACCGGATCACCGCCTACGCCGCCCCGCTGGTCCCGCCGACGCTGCTCACGAAGGTGCTGGCCCGCCAGCACCCCGGGCTCAACGAGCCGTAGCCAGCAGCTCGACGCCGCGGCGAAGGAACGCCAGCGGGTCGTCGCCCACCTCCGACCGCCGCAGCACCGCGCCGAACGGCACGTTCCAGTACGCCGCGTCGCCGGGGCGCTCCGGCCCGAACGGGCCCACGTAGAGGTAGGGCTCGGCTTCGTACTCGTCCCCCGGGGAGGCGCCCACGTAGGCCTTGACGTCCCCGACGAGCGTGACGACGCAGGCGTGGTCGAAGTGCTCGGGCCACAGCTGGGCGGTGGTGGTGGCCACGATCTCCGGGGCCCCGGCCACCAGCTCGTCCAGCAGCACCGCCCCGAGCGCCCACCATTGGCCCAGCTCCCGCACGGCGGACTCCTCCAGCCCGAGCGGTGCGTCGGGGTCGGCCAGCGGCGGCGTGTCCCGGCCGACCGAGAAGTCCTCGTGCAGGTCGACCCGGACCAGCGCAGCCGCTCGCGCCAGCGTGGTGATCGGCTCGGCGAAGGCGTCGCGCTCCCGCTCGACCACCAGCGCGTCCCCGCCGACCCGCACGACCTCGCCCTCGCCGAACATCGGCGTCCCCAACCCGCCGGGCGTAGGGCGCAGGCCGAAGCGACCCGTGACCGCATGGCGCCGCCGCGCCAGCACATGCACCGCCAACTGGTGCAACGCCATCCGAGTCTCAGCCGTCGTCGTCGGCATCGTGGCCTCCGTCGTCGTCGCGGCCGTCTCGGCCGCGGCCGTCGTCGTCGCCGCCCCCCTCGCCGCTCGACTCCGGCATCTGAGCCAGGGCCGCCACCAGCGTGTCGATCTCGGCCTCGCTCAGGTCGGTGCCCCGGTGGATCCGGGTGTAGTTGCCTGGAGGCATCGACCCATCCGTCACCACCTCGATGGCGTCCTCCAGCTTGCCCTCGCCCGTATCCCAGGTGGAGAAGTTGAGCTCCTCCCGCCCGCGCTCGACGTCCGAGCGCACCAGCCACGACATGGGTGCCAGGTACGAGTACAGCGGCCACTCGGTCTCGTTGGAGTGGCAGTCATAGCAGGACTCACGGGCGATGGCCTCGGCCTCCGAGTCCGGCCACGGGGCGTTGGCTGTCACCGGCGGGTTCGAGTGCCACCAGCCGTAGGGGACGAGCTGGATGACCAGGAAGATTGCCAGGGCCCCGAGCCCGACCCAGAGCAGCACCCGCCGGAGCGATGGCTTCGGCATGCGGGGAGGTTACGTGGCTCAGGCGGTCCTGCGACGCAGGGTGGCGGCCCCGAGCCCCAGGAGGCCCACCGCGAACCCGGCCAGGACCGCCACGTCGGCGCGGAAGGCAGCCGTGGTCGTGACCGAGCCCAGCACCTCCCGGGTGGCGTCGATGGCGTAGGTCAGGGGCAGGACCACGGACACCCAGCGCAGCACGGTGGGCAGCTCGTCGGTGGGGACGAGCAGGCCGCACAACAGGATCTGGGGGATCAGCACCAGCGGCATGAACTGCACCGCCTGGAACTCGGTGCGGGCGAAGGCACTGACGAACAGCCCCAGCGCGGTGCCGAGCAGCGCGTCGATCACCGCCACGAGCCCGACCAGCCAGGCCGAGCCGGCGACGTCCAGCCCGAACAGCCCGAAGGCGGCGGCCGACACCACGACGGCCTGGAGGACGGCCAGCGTCCCGAAGGCGATGGCGTAGCCGAAGATGATGTCGCCCTTGCCGGTGGGCAGCGTCAGCAGGCGTTCGAGCGTGCCCCCCGTGCGCTCTCGCAGCGTGGCCACCGAGGTCACCAGGAACATGACCAGCATGGGGAAGATCCCGAGCAGCGGCGGCGCCCAGAAGTCGAAGTCGGCGTCGGAGAGGATCCAGGCCAGCAGGCCCATGATCACCACCGGCACCACCAGCAGCATGGCCAGGGTGCGGGGATCGTGGCGCAGCTGGAGCAGCACCCGCCGGGCGGTGGCCAGCGTCCGGGCCGGGGTCACGCGGGCACCGTGTCCTCGATCAGCGCCAGGAACGCCTCCTCGACCGTGGTCGTCCCGGTGCGGGCCAGCAGGGCATGCGGCGTGTCGTCGGCCAGCAGCCGGCCCTCGCGCATGAGCAGCAGGCGGTCGCAGCGGGCGGCCTCGTCCATCACGTGGCTGGACACCAGCAGGGTGGCTCCCGCCGCGGCCAGCTCCCGGAACCTCGCCCACAGGTCGCGGCGCAGGACCGGATCGACCCCCACGGTCGGCTCGTCCAGCACCAGCAGCTCCGGCTTTCCCAGCAAGGCGGTGGCCAGCGACACCCGCTCCCGCTGCCCGCCCGAGAGCCGCCCCACCAGCTGGCCGGCGAAGTCGTCCAACCCCACCTCGTTGATGACCCGGTCGGCGTCGCTGCCGGGCGCCCCCAGCATGCGGGCGAAGTACCGCACGTTGTCCCGCACGCTCAGGTCCCCGTACACGGCCGCCGCCTGGGTGACGTACCCCACCCGGGACCGCAGCCCGGGCGACCCGGCCGGCAGGCTCAGCACATCGACCGTGCCACCCGCCACGATCTGCACCCCCATGATGGAGCGCATCAGCGTGGTCTTGCCGCAGCCGCTGGGGCCGAGCAGGCCTGTCACCTGCCCCGCGGGGATCGTGAACGACACCCCGTCGAGCACCAACCGCCCGCCGCGCACCACCCGGAGCCCGCCGACCTCGACCACGGGAGCATCCATGCCTTCGAGGCTACGGCGGTGGATAGGACCAGACCGCGAGCTCGTCCGCCCGGAGCTCGACGAGCCGGCCGGTGGCGCGGCTGTGGTGGCGGGGCCGGAAGCCTTCGAGGTGCGCGATCCGCGCGCCGCTCGACCACGTCCGCCACCCGCATGCCCAGGAAGTCGCCGTCCAGCGCGTCCCACAGGCAGTCCTCGCACAGCGCGAACGTCCGCGGCGGCCGCCCGTCAGCCAGCTCGTCGGCACAGGGAACGCACAGCAGCCCATGGTCCAGCCCGACCCGCGGGTAGCACTTCAAGTACGCCGGCTGCGGCCCGCCCGGCACCAGGATGTCGATGCACACCTCCGGGCCGTCACCGGACACCAGATGCCCGCAGGGCGCCTCCATGCTTCGAGCCTCGCACAGGGCTACGGGCGGCCCCAGCCGCCGCCCCCAGGGGTGAGCATGCGCAGGACGTCGCCGGGGGCGAGGCGGACGGTGACCTTGTCGGGGAGGCGCTCGGCGCGGGACTCGTCGCCCGCGGGGAGCAGCCAGTTCTCGCCCGGGGCGCCCGGGGCGCCGCCCGCCAGGCCGGGTGGGGAGGAGGCCCGGCGCTCGGTGATGAGAGAGACCGTGCAGGGGGCGAGGACCTGGAGGTCGCGGGCAATGCCCTCGCCTCCCGCGTGGACGCCAGGACCGCCGCTGCCCTCGCGCAGGCGGTAGCGCAGGACCCGCAGCGGGAACGTCCGCTCCAGGGCCTCGATGGGGGTGTTGCGCGTGTTGGTCATGCCGGTGTGGACACCGCTCATGCCCGGGGCGTGGGGGCGGCCACCCTGCCCGCCCGCGACCGTCTCGTAGTAGACCCAGCCGTCGCCCCCCACGAGCAGGTTGTTCATGGTGCCCTGGCCCGCGGCCGGGACCCGGTCCGGGCACGGCTCGGCCAGCGCCGCCAGGCACACGTCGGCCACCCGCTGGCTGACCTCGACGTTGCCGGCGCCCACCGCGGCCGGCAGGCGGGCCGCCACCAGGGTGCCGGGCGGGGCGACGACCCGGACCGGGCGCATGGCGCCGCCGTTGGCGGGGATGGTGGGATCGATTGCCGAGCGCAGGGCATACGACACGGCGGAGATGGTGACCGCTTCGACCGCGTTGACGTTGCCCCGGGCCTGGGCCGCGGTGCCGGTGAAGTCCACCGTCACCTCGTCGCCCGCCACCGTGACCGCCACCACCACGCGGGCGGGGCGCTGCTGGTCGGGCGCGGCGCCGGTCGAGTCCATGACGTCCTCACGCCGCCAGGTGCCGTCGGGCAGCGCCGCCAGCGCGGCCCGCATGCGCCGCTCGCCATAGTCGACCACCTCGTGCAGCGGGGCGTCCGCCACCTCGGCCAGCCGTTCCACGCCCACGACGTTGGCGCCCACCTGGGCGTCGAGATCGCCGACGCGCTCCTCCGGCGTGCGCGAGTTGGCCAGCAGCACCCGCCGCAGCCCGTCGTCGAGCAGGGTCGGCGGGATGCGCAGGCCCTCCTGGTGGATGTCGGTGGCATCGGCCGGGATCGACCCCGGCGCGGCGCCGCCCACGTCGGCGTGGTGCGCCCGGTTGGCCGCCCAGCCCACCAGGCGCTCCCCGAGGAAGCACGGCGCCACCAGCGTGATGTCGTTCAGGTGGGTACCACCCGCGAAGGGGTCGTTGAGCACCACCTGGTCCCCGGGTCGCAGCCGCCCGCCGAAGGCGTCGACCGCGGCCCGCACGCTGGCGGGCATCGAGCCCAGGTGCACGGGGATGTGCTCGGCCTGGACCAGCATCTCGCCCTCGGCGGTGAACAAGGCGGCCGAGCAGTCGGCCCGCTCCTTGATGTTGGGGCTGAACGCGGCCCGGCGCAGCACCGCGCCCATCTCCTCGGCCACCCCGGTGAGCCGCGAGATCAGCACCTGCAGCGCCGCGGGGTCGAGGCTCATCCGTCGCCCTCCCGCCGCAGGACCAGCGCCCCCGCCGCGCCGGGGCGGGCCACCCAGCCCTCGGGCACCCAGATGGTGCAGTCGGCCTCGGCGATCACCGCGGGACCGT
Source organism: Acidimicrobiales bacterium (assembly GCA_035649455.1). Classification (GTDB taxonomy): domain Bacteria; phylum Actinomycetota; class Acidimicrobiia; order Acidimicrobiales; family VFJN01; genus ZC4RG19. Next base: position 1,811 of record DASRJN010000738.1, on the reverse strand, counting down.
GCCGGTCGCCCTGCAGGCGGGCGGGCGGGTCCGGCAAGCCGTCCGCGGCCACCGCGGGCGGGCGGGCAGCCACCGCCCGGATGGCCACCACCTCGACCGGGTCTTCGGGGCGGGCGTAGCCGTTGCGGCGACGGTGCTCGTCGTGGAACGCGTCCACGGACGGCACAGTCAGCTCGTGGCTCTGTCCGCGGTAGCGACAGTCGACCGCCGTCTCCGGCGAGGCGTCGCCGCCGACCAGGGACCGGGCCTCGTCCGCCAGCGCGGCCAGTGCCTCGCCCAAGCCGGTGTGGTCGCCCGGGGTGGGCCACGACCGCACCAGGTCACGGCGGCGAGGAGCGGTCAGCAGACCGACCGCGGACAGCACGCCGGCCCGGGCGGGGACCACCACCGCGCGCATGCCCAGCGCGCCGGCCAGCGCGCAGGCGTGCAGCGGCCCGGCGCCGCCGAAGGCGACCAGCGCCAGGCCCCGGGCGTCGACACCGCGCTCGACCGACACCGCCCGCAGCGCCCGCTCCATGTTGGCGTCCACCACCGCGATGACGCCCTCGGCCGTGACCCCCGCGCGGTCCAGCGCCGCGGCCGCCGCCTCCCGGCCCAGCTGCAACCCGCCGAACGCGGCGCCGCTCGGGATGCGCCCGGCCACCAGGTCGGCGTCCGTCACCGTGGGCCGGTCCCCACCGCGGCCGTAGCACGCGGGCCCGGGATCGGCGCCCGCGCTCTGCGGCCCCACCACCAGCGCCCCGCCCGGGTCGATGGCTGCGATCGAGCCGCCGCCCGCCCCGATGGTGTGGACGTCGAGCGATGGGAACCGCACGGTGAAGCCGCCCACCTCCCGCTGCGCGGCCGGGGCGGGAGCGCCGTCGAGGATGAGGCAAACGTCGGTGGACGTGCCGCCCATGTCGAAGGTGACGGCGTCGGCGAACCCGTTGGCCGCGGCCGCGGCCGCCCCCGCCCGCACCCCGCCGGCGGGGCCGGACAGCAGCAGCGCCGCGGGCAGCTCGGCCGCCTCCGCCGCCGGCAGCAGCCCGCCGGCCGAGGTCATGACCAGCACCTCGTCGGCCTCACCGTCGAGGCTGCGCAGGTACGCCCGCAGGCGGGGGCGCAGCGCGGCGTTGACCACCGTCGTCACCGTCCGCTCGACCTCGCGCATCTCGGGCGACACCTCGTGCGAGCAGGTGACGTCGAACCCCCGCGCCCGCAGATCCGCAGCCACGGCCCGCTCGTGGGCGGGCTCGATGTCGGCGTGCAGCAGGCACACGGCCACCACGCCGGACGCCGGGTCGCCCACGGGACCGACCGGGATCAGCTCGGAGCCGTCGGCCGCGAGGCGGCCCGTCACCTCGTGGCGCAGCTCCCGGGGCACGAGCGGCTCGGGCCGGGAGGCGAGCTGGTCGTAGAGCGAGGGCCGGTCCTGGCGGGCGATCTCGATGAGGTCGCGCATGCCTTCGTTCGTGACCAGGGCCACGGTGGCGCCCCGCCGCTCCAGCAGCGCGTTGGTGGCGACCGTGGTGCCGTGGGCCAGCAGGTCGGGCCGCTCCCCCGCCAGCGCGGACCGGATGGCGAGCGCGGGATCGTCCGGCGTGGACAGGACCTTGGCCACCCGCCCGTCCGCCGCCACCAGGTCGGTGAACGTCCCGCCGGTGTCGACCCCGACCTGCACGCCCGGACCCTAACTTGACGCGGTCGTGCCGGTCCGTCCCCGCTGGGTCTGGGCTGCCTCGACGGCGAGCATGTCGACCAGGTCGTTCATGCGGTCGCCCGAGTGGCCCTTGACCCAGCTGAAGCTGACGTTCCCCCGGCGCCGGTACTCC
>DASRJN010000737.1:0-6058 GCA_035649455.1 Acidimicrobiales bacterium | reverse complement strand
GGCGCTGTTCGACGCCATCCTCACCAGCCCGAGCGGCGTGATCTTCAGCACCGACGACCACGGAGACAGCTGGTCGCGGGTGCGCACACCGGGCGGGCTGCTCAACCTCGGTATCGACGTGCTGGTGGACGAGCTGGCGGCCCTGGCCACCGCTGACCGGCCGGGCGGCGACCCGGAGTTCCCCCTCGTGCTCACTGCGGGCGAGCGCCGCTCGTTCACCGCCAACACGATCATCCGCGACCCCGCCTGGCGGAAGCGGGACGCCGGGGGCGCCCTGCGGGTGTCGGCCGGCGACGCCGCCGCGCTGAACCTCACCGGCGGAGACCCGGCGCTGCTCACCACCAAGCGCGGCACCGCGCAGGTGCTGGTGGAGATCAGCCCGATGATGCGACCCGGCCACATCTCCCTGCCGAACGGCCTTGGCCTGACCCACACGCCTGGCGGCGATGTCGTCGGCGTCGCCCCCAACGAGCTGACCTCCAGCGATCACCGCGACCCCATCGCCGGCACGCCGTACCACAAGCACGTGCCGGCCCGGCTGGAGGCGCTGGCTCAGCCCGGGGCGTAGGCGGCGAGGAAGGCGGCGACGCCCGCGTCGGCGTAGCGGTCGAGGTCCTCGGCCGCGATCCCGTGGTCGTCGCCGAGCAGCATGGCCCGGTTGAGCGGGATGGACAGCACGAGCCAGACCAAGTGCTCGGCCGCCAGCGGGGCGTCGTCGACCGCCAGCCGGCCCTGCTCGGTGAGGCCGGACAGGACCGGGGCGAGGGTGGCGACGGTCCGGGCAAGGCCTCCGTCGTAGAAGGCGCGCCCCAGGGCCGGGAAGCGGGTCGCCTCGCCGATGACCACCCGCCGGAGCCGCAGGACGCCTGGTTGCATGACGCCGCGCAGCAGCAGGCGGGCGTAGGCGCGCAGCTCGTCCTCCCACGATCCGTCACCCGGCAGCACCGGCTCGTCCGGAGCCTCCTCCCCGCGGCGTTGCACGGTGGCGATGATCAGCTCGTGGAACAGCGTCTCCTTGTCCCGGAAGTGCTTGTAGACGGTCTGCTTGGACACCGCGGCGACGGCCGCGACCTCGTCCATGCTCGTGCCGACGTAGCCCTTGGCCAGGAACACCTCCCCCGCGGCATCGAGTATGGCGGTGCGCTTGAGCTCCGCGCGGGTTGTGGCGGCCATGCCCGCATAGTACTAGACAGTTCCGTTCTGTACTAGTACTGTACGGTCTAGTCTAGTGATCGGAGCGAACGATGCGGCTGGTCGTGATCAACCACGTCACCCTCGACGGCGTGATGCAGGCGCCGGGCCGTCCCGACGAGGACACCCGCGACGGCTTCGACCGGGGCGGTTGGGCCGAGGCGGGCTCCTCCGACCCGGCCATCGGCGCAGCCATGGGCGAGCACATGGCCCAGAGCGACGGCCTCGTGCTCGGGCGGCGGACCTACGAGGATCTGCTCGCCTCCTGGAACGCGCAGGGCGGGCCGTTCAAGGATGCGCTGAACAACGCGCCGAAGCACGTGGCGTCGACCACCCTCGGCGAACCGCTGCCCTGGCCCAACTCCACGCTGCTGGGGCCCGACGTGGTCGCGGCCGTTGGTCAGCTCAAGGCGCGCCCCGGCCGCGACCTGCACGTGATGGGCAGCGGTCAGCTCATCGGCACGCTGATGCAGCACGACCTCGTGGACGAGTTCCTGCTGCTGATCCACCCGCTGGTGCTGGGGCGCGGCCGCCGCCTGTTCGCCGGCGACGCCGCCGCGGCCCTGGAGCTCGTCGACGCCACCTCCACGGCCAGCGGCGTCGTGGTCGCGAGCTACCGCCGGCGTCAGACGCCGAGCAGGTCGAGGAACTCCGACACGACCGCGTTGTAGGCGTCGGCCGTCTCGTAATACACGTTGTGGGGCGCTCCCGGGATCTCGGCGAAGCGTGACGCGGGCACCAGCTCGTGCAGGTAGCGCGCCCGGTCGCGCAGCCAGTCCTTCTCGCCCACGATGACCTGCATCGGCGACGAGATCTTGGCCACGCGCTCCCCCAGCTCGTCCCGCCCCGGGTCGGCCATCGTCGGCCGGCGCGGGTGCCGGGACGCCTCGATGCGGGTCGCGGTCGACCGCAGGCGGATGTAGCGCTGGTACTCGTCGGGGTGGGTGGTCGGGAACTCGCGGGTGAAGCCGCCCTCGGCCGGGATGAACAGCGTCGCCTCGTCGATGGGAGCGAACATCCGGGCCCGGCGTGCGGTCTCGGCCTCCGACCCGCCGGTGCCGGGCGGCGCCACGCCCATGCCGGAGGGGATCAGCCCCAGCGCCCGGTCGGGATGCCGGGTGGCCCACCGCAGCGTGGTCAACGCCCCCATCGAGTTGCCGGCCACGATGGGCCGGTCGATGCCGAGCGCATCGAGCACGGCCTCCAGCTCGTCGGCGCGATCCGGCTCGGGCCGGCCCTCGGGCGAGGGCGACGAGTGCCCGTGGTTGACGCTGTCGTAGGCGATGACCCGGCAGCGCGACGAGAACGCCGCCAGCTGCCGGTGCCACGCCTCGGCGCACGACCCGAAGCCGTGCAAGAACAGCAACGGTGGGCCGGCGCCCGCCTCGACGACGTGGACGTCGGTGTCACCAGCTCTGATCCAAGCCATCTGCTCCCCCTCCGATGGTCGGTCGGCGCCTGGCCCCTCAGCCGTTCTTCGGCAGCTGGTTGAAGGGCACCTGGGCGAGGTCGCCCGGCTCCTTGGGAAGCCCGAGGACGCGCTCGCCGATGATGTTGCGCTGGATCTGGTCGGTGCCGCCGAAGATGGGCAGGGCCTGGGCCCCCAGCGCCTGGGCCGTGATCTCCATGGCGGCCAGCCCGCCCACCTCGCTCGCCAGGTCCGCCCGGCCGCCGCTGTCGTAGGCGTGGAGCGTGCCCCGGGCGCCGAGCAGGTCCATGCCGAGGTCCCGGTTGTGCCGCAGGATGTGCGCCATCAGCAGCTTCGAGAAGTTGGGGACTCCGGGGATGTCGCCGCCCGCGGCCCGCACCGCCTTGTGGCGCTCGGCCGTCAGCCGGGTGAGCGTCCCGAGGATGTGCGCCTGGGCGAGCTGTTGGCGGATGACCGGGTCGGTGATCCGGCCCGTCTCTCGGGCCAGGTTTATGTACGGCTGAGCCGGCGAGGGCGGCTTGGCCCGCTCGACCGGCACCGCGCTCGGCCGCCTGACCAGGTCGCCGGCGCGCTTGTGCAGGTCCCGGGCCACGGTGCCCGGGCGGGCGGCCAGCGCCCCGCGCCGGGCCGCGGCGGCACCGCCGCCGGCGCCCATGCCCGAGCGCTCGAAGGCGAGGGTGGTGTTGGCGACGGTCCAGCCGTTGTTGGTGTCGCCGATGCGGGCGCGGTCTGGCACCACCGCGTCGGTGAAGAACACCTCGCTGAACGCCGTCTGGCCGGTCATCTCCCTGAGCGGGCGCACCTCGACGCCGGGCTGATGCATGTCGAGCACGAACCACGTGATCCCCTGGTGCTTGGGCGCCTCGGGGTTGGTGCGGGCCAACAGCATCCCGAGGTCGGCGAGGTGGCCGCCGGAGGTCCACACCTTCTGGCCGTTGACGATCCAGACGTCGCCGTCCTTCACCGCCCGGGTGGCCAGCCCCGCGAGGTCCGAGCCCGCTCCGGGCTCGCTGAACAGCTGGCACCAGGCCATCCGGCCCGTGACGATGTCGGGGATGTAGGCGTCGATCTGCTCCGGCGTCCCGTGGGTGGCGATGGTGGGCGCCGCCAGGTTCAGCCCGATCCCGACGGGGGCGCCGAGCGCGCCGAAGCGGGCGATCTCGCTGGAGACCCGTACGACGTCGCCGCGGGAGAGTCCCCGCCCGAAGCACTCGGCGGGCAGGATCGGGTTCGCCCAGCCGGCCAGGCCGAGGCGCTCCCACCACTCGCCGACCGTGAGGTCGGGATCCCAGCTCTCCTCCAGCCAGTCCCGCAGCTGGTCGACAGGATCGACTCCGACTGTGGCGGACGTTCCGGTGACGGTCATCTAGCCCCCCTCGCCATCCCCACAAGAATAAATTCTCTTCGGCCAGCGGGACAGCGCGGTTGCGACAGAAGGGACTGAACGGATGGACGTCTTCGAGGCCATCGCCACCACTCGGGCCATGCGGCGGCTGGATGCCGGCCGGCCGGTGAGCGACGCCGACGTGCTGAAGGTCGTCGAGGCGGCCACCAAGGCCCCGACCGGGGGCAACAGCCAGCCGGTGCGGTGGATGGTGGTGCGCGACCCGGACAAGCGCCGGCGGCTCGGGGAGATCTACCAGGCGTGCTGGGCCCCCGTTCACGACTTCTACGCGACGCAGGCGGACGGGTCGCCGGACGTGGCGCGGATGCTGCGGTCGGCCGACCACCTCGGCGAGCACATGGGCGACGCCCCCGTCATCCTCCTGCCATGCTCCCGGGGCCAGGTCGGTCAGGCCGAGGCGTCGGTGTTCCCCGCGGTGCAGAACCTGTTCCTCGCGGCCCGGGCGCTCGGGCTGGGCACGACGCTCACGACGGTGCACCGCCTGCAGGAGGGCGAGGTCCGGGCCGTGCTCGGCATCCCCGACGACGTGACCACGTGGGCGATGATCCCCATGGGGTACCCCACCGGGCGCTGGGCCGAGGCCCCACGCCGGCCGGTGGCCGAGGTGACCTACTGGGACACCTGGAAGGAACCACCGCCCTCGCGGGGCTGAGCGAGACATGATGGCGGCCCTATGGCCGTGGCCCCGCTCTCGTACTGGCACGACTCGCTCGTCGACGGCGACGACCTGACCCCCCGGGCCCCGCTCCCCGGCGACTGCGATGCCGACGTCGCCATCGTCGGGGCCGGGTTCACCGGGCTGTGGACCGCTCATTCGCTGCTGCGCGCCGATCCCCACTTGCGACTGGTCGTGCTGGAACGGGAGGTCGCCGGGTTCGGCGCCTCGGGCCGCAACGGCGGGTGGTGCGTCGGCGACTACGGCGGCCCCGTCGGCGCGGTCGAGCGCGACGGCGGGCCCGGGGCGGTCGAGGCCATGGCGCGCGAGATGCACCGCAGCGTCGACGAGGTGGGCACCGTGGTGGCGGACGCCGGCATCGACTGCGGCTTCCACAAGGGCGGGGCCATCTACTTCGCGGTCAACGACGGCCAGCTGAAGCGCGTCCGAGCCCACCACGCCCACTACGAGCGGTACGGCATCGGCGATGCCTGGACGCTGCTCGACGCCCGGCAGGCGGCAGCCATCGTCGACGTCCCCGGCATCGTCGGGGCGATCTTCACCCCGCACGCCGCCGCGGTGCACCCGGCCCGGTTGGCCCGCGGGCTGGCCCGGGAGGTCGAGCGGCTCGGGGGGACCATCCACGAGCGGACCGCGGTCCGGTCACTCGACGACCGGGCGGTGCGCACCGAGCACGGGACCGTCCGCGCCGACGTGGTCGTCCGGGGGACCGAGGCCTACACCCGCTCGCTGGAAGGCCAGGAGCGCGAGGTGCTCCCCTTCGGCAACTACATGGTCGCCACCGAGCCCATCGACGACGCCACCTGGGCGGGCATCGGCCTGGCCGACCGGCAGCTGTTCGAGCTGAGCGCGGTGATGCTCGGCTACGGCCAGCGGACCGCCGACGGCCGCATCGCCTGGGGCGGCCTCGCCGGCAGCTCGAAGTGGGCCAGCCGCGTGCCGCCCTCGCCGATGCACAACGCGCGGGTCGCGGCCCGGCTGCGACGGGTGCTCGTCCGGCTGTTCCCCACCCTCGACGGCATCGGGTTCAGCCACCACTGGGGCGGCGTCCTCGGCGTGCCCCGCGACCTGCTGCCCGGCATCGGCTACGACCGGGAGACCGGTTTCGCCTGGGCCGGCGGGTACACCGGGCAGGGCGTCGCCGCCGCCAACGCCGCCGGGCGTGGCCTCGCCGACCTCATCCGCGGCGTGGACAGCGAGCGCACCCGGCTCCCGTGGGTGGGCCACCGCTCGCGCCGCTGGGAGCCCGAGCCCGTCCGCTGGCTCTCGGTGCACGCGGTGACCTCTGCCGCCCACCTCACCGACGCCCGGGACCGGCGCCGCGGCACCCGGACCTGATGCGCGTCCTCGTCGCGGC
>DASRJN010000736.1:0-2638 GCA_035649455.1 Acidimicrobiales bacterium | reverse complement strand
CGGCACACAGGTGGGCGGGACGGCGGCCGGCGGCAGACAGGAGGCCGGCGGGGCGGAGGCCGGCGGGGCGGAGGCCGGGGGGCGCTGGTGGCGGTGGGGCGGATCGCCGGGCGGTCATCGCTGGTGGCGGTGGAGCGGATCGCCAGGCGGTCATCGCTGGTGGCGGTGGAGCGGGGCGGTGGGGCTGGGCATGGTCGGGCTCGGGGCACTCACCGGGGTGGGCGGTGTGGTTGCGGGGGTGACTGCCGTGGCGGCCACGCTGGTGGTGCCGGCGGTGCTGGTGGCGTTGGGCGGGGCGGATGCGCGCTTCGCGGCGGCTGCGGCGGTGGCGTGGGGGTGGCGGTTCCTGGCGGTCGATCCGGGCGACCTGGTGGATGCCGGGTCGGCGCTCGTGCGGGGCGAGGGACTACGGCTTGCGCTCGTCCGGCTGGTGGTCATGGCCTGGGCGTTCGGCTTGGCCGTGGGGCTCGCGATGCGCACGGAGCGCCGCGCCGCGCTGTAGTCGCGCTCGGGTAGCGTCGGAACCCGTGGATTTGGACGCGGCCATGGGTCTCGCCCTCGACGAGGGGGCCACGGCGGTGCTGCACGGAGACGTCCCGGTGGGGGCCGTCGTGCTGCGGGACGGCGAGGTGATCGCCCAACGGCACAACGAGCGCGAGCGTCTGGGCGACCCGACGGCGCACGCGGAGATCCTAGCGCTCCGGGACGCGGCCGAGGTGGTCGGCGGCTGGCGGCTGGACGGGACGGTCCTGGTCGTGACCATCGAGCCCTGCCCCATGTGCGCGGGTGCGCTGATGGCGGCGAGAGTCGACCAAGTCGCCTTCGGGGCCGCCGACCCCAAGGCGGGAGCCTGCGGTTCGCTCTACAACCTGTGCGTCGACCCCCGCCTGAACCATGAGGTGAAGGTGGTGGGGGGTGTGCGCGCCGAGGAGGCCGCCGCCCTGATCACCGGCTTCTTCGACGAGCTGCGCGCCGAGCTCTAGTCACCCGGCGAGGGCGAGCGGCGGGCCGGGCGTGGAGACGCCGTGGCTCAGCCGGCCGCGGGCACCGCACCAGCACTCCCAGTCCATGACCGGGCCGCCGGGGGTGTTGTGGATGGCCCTGACGCGGGAGTAGTCGAGCAGCACCCGGCAGCCGTGGTGATGACAATGGACTGCAAACATTGGTCTCCTCCGAGCCCTCGGGGTGTCAGCGACGGGACCGCCGCAGGTGCCAACGACCGTGACGAGGGCGTCCCCGGGCCCGGCGCGCGATCTCGGCTTCACGGCGCAGCTGGCGGCCGTGGTCGTCGCTCAAGAAGGGGAGCATCGTTTCCATGGGCCACCTCGATCCACTTTGCTCAGTGGCTACTAGACTCAGCACCTGATTGGTATGTATTCTATCGACAGGTGGCAGACCACTCTGTAGCCATTTGTGGAGAATTGGTATGAAGCAGTCCATTGAGGGGGCCCTCGGGGTGTGGTCGGACGGGCCGGGTCCACTCCACCGCAAGCTCAGCGACGCGCTGCGGACCGCGGCCGAGTCGGGCCGCCTGCCCGAGGGCGAGCGCTTGCCGTCCGAGCGCGAACTGGCCCAGCGACTGGCGGTGAGCCGCAGCACCGTGGTCACCGCCTACGACACGCTCCGCTCCGAGGGGCTGCTGATGAGCCGCCAGGGCAGCGGGACCCGCATCCGCCGGGGCGCCGCCGCTCGGCCCGCCCCGCTCGAGTCGTTCCAGGTCAGCCCCGTCTACCGCACGCTGATCGACGCCCGCGACGACGTCATCTCGCTGGCGTGCGCGATCTTCCCCGCCCACCCCCTCGTGGCCGACGCCATCCGGGAAGTGGTGCTGGAGGAGGGCGACAAGTTGCTGGCCCAGAACGGCTACCTGCCCGGCGGGCTGCCCGCGCTCCGGGAGGGGCTGGCCGGGATGCTGAGCGATCGAGGCACGCCCACCAGCCCGGACCAGGTCATGGTGACAACCGGGGCGCAGCAGGCGATCAGCCTGGCCACGGTGGCGCTGATCCGCCCGGGTGACCGGGTGGTGGTGGAGGCGCCCAGCTTCAGCGGCACGCTCGACGCCTTCCGCACCCGGGGCGCCGAGGTGATCCCGGTCCGGGTCGACGACGACGGCGTCGACGTGCGGGGCGTAGCCCAGGCCATCGCCGCCGCCCGCCCCGCGGCCATCTACGTCATGCCCACGTACCACAACCCGACGGGCGCGCTGCTGGCTCCCAACCGGCGGCGCGACCTGGCCGAGCTGGTGGTGGCTCACGGCGTGCCGCTGATCGAGGACAATGCGCTGGAGAACGCCCCGCTCGACGACGAGGTGGTGCCACCGGTGGCGGCCTATGCCCCGGCCGACACGCCGATCCTCACGGCCGGCTCGTTCTCCAAGGTGGCCTGGGGCGGCCTGCGGGTGGGTTGGATGCGGGGCCCGGCCCCGCTCATCGGGCGCCTGTCCGAGCTCAAAGCCATGAGCGACCTGGGCTCCCCCCTGCTCGACCAGGCCGTGGCCGCCCGGCTGGTCCCCCAGATCGACCGCCTGCGAGACGACCAGCGCGCCATGCTCAACCGCAACCTCACCCTCGCGTCCGACCTGTTGCGCGACCTGCTGCCGTCGTGGCGCTGGCGGCGCCCCCGGGGCGGCCCCTCGCTG
>DASRJN010000735.1:0-14739 GCA_035649455.1 Acidimicrobiales bacterium | reverse complement strand
ACCGTCGGCCAGCGCCGCGCTGGCCACCTCGATCGCCGCCGCGGCCATGGCCGCGGCGTCGAACTCGACGAGGCCGGGCGCCGGCGTGGCGGGCAGCACCTCCCGGTAGCGCACCGCGGCGACGCTGGCATCGGGCCGCACCACCGCCCCTCGCACCCCGGAGGTCCCGACGTCGACGACCAAGATGGATCCGCTCACGGCCGGCAGTCTTTCAGAACGGTGACGGGCCCCACGGGGAAGCCAATCCGAGCTTGCCGGGGTTGAGGATCCCATTGGGGTCGAGCGCGTCCTTAGCCGCGGCCAGCACGTCGAAGGCCGGCCCGAGCGCGTTCCGCATGAAGCGGGCCCGGTTGAGACCGACGCCGTGGTGGTGGCTCAGTGCACCGCCGTTGGCGAGCACGGCCCGCTGGCCCGCGTCCCAGAGCTCGCGGTAGTACGCGTCCCGGCGGTCGGCGTCGACCTGGCCGGCGAACGTGAAGTACACGCAGCCGCCCGACGTGTAGCTGTGCGACTGGTGGGCCGACGCCGCGATGGTGCCCTCCACCGCCATGAGGGCGTCGACGGTGGCCCGGTAGATGGCGGGCAACGCCGCCCAGGGCCCGGAGATCTCCATGGTGTCGACCGTGTAGCCCTTGGAGATGAGGGCTTCGAGGGCGGCGACGTCGTTGCGCCGCTCCAGCCAATGGTCGACGTGGCCCAGGTCGCTCGGCACGGCGCCGGCCGTGGCCAGCTCGTCGTTGACCACGGCGAGCGTGGCGTCGACCAGGACGGGGTCGCCTTCGTCGAGGACCAGCAGCAGCGCCTTGCCGTCGGGCGTGTGGTACGTGCGCTGCGACTCCGCCGGGTCGTAGAGGCGGAACGCCGCCGGGGTGGCGCCGCGCTGGACGACGCGGCGCATGACGTCGAGCCCGGCCTCGAAGCCGTCGACCAGCCACGCGCCCCGGCCCTCACCGGCGGGCACGGGATGGAGCCGCAGGCGGGCGCCGGTGATGATGCCGAGCGTGCCCTCGCTGCCGACGAACAGCTGGGTGAGGTCGGGCCCGGCCGCGGCCCGAGGTGCGCCTCCGGTGTGGATGAGCCGACCGTCGGCCAGCGCCACGTCCAGGCCGAGCACGATGTCCTCGATCTTGCCGTAGCGGGTCGAGAGCTGGCCGGCCGAGCGGCAGGCCAGCCAGCCGCCCACGGTCGACAGCGCCACCGACTGCGGCCAGTGGCCCAGCGTGACGCCGTGGCGGCTGCGCAGCTCGTGCTCGAGCACGTCGCCGAACGTGCCCGGCCGGACGTTCAGCACGAGCGAGGTGGCGTCGACGTCGACGATGCCGGCCATGGCGGTGAGATCGAGCACCACGCCGCCGTGCAGCGGCACCGACGCCCCGCACACGCCGCTGCGCCCGCCCGCGGCGGTGACCGGCACCCGAGCCTCGTGGCACAGCGCGAGCACCGCCGCGACCTGGTCGGCGTCGCCCGGACGTACGACCGCGGCGCCCAGGCCCGCGACCTGGCCCTCGGTGGCCCAGCTCATCGCCACCGGCCACCAGTCCCGGCTCGCCTCGGCCACGGCTGCGGGCTCGACGGTGACCGCGGCGCCGGTGGTCGCCAGCCGCTCGACCAGGGCGTCGCCCACCTCGACCCGCGTGGCGGCCAGCCGGGCGGTGGCGGTCCCCGCGTCGGCGAGCGGGATCGGAGCGGTGGGCTCCCCGGGACCGACCGGGGGCAGGGACGTCGGCGTCATGGCGCGATGTTGGCTCACCAGGGGGGCAGCGCGGGAGGCGTGGACGCCCGGCCCATCAGCCACGCCAGCAGGGCCCGGCGGCCGTCGAGCGACATCCGGGCCGGCAGCCCGGCGAGCGTGCGGGGCAGCTCGGTGTCGACGAACAGGGCCGACCACGCTTCGGGGCCCAGGTCCAGGTCGAGGTCCGCGTGGTGCACCTCCACTTCCCGCCAGCGGCGGAACGGCAGGTCGGCGCACGCCACCAGCTCGCCGCGGGTCGTGCGGGCGAACCCCCGGGCCCACACCTCGTCCGGGGTCTTCTCCCACGTCGCCTCGAGCCGCGCGATGGAGGCGGTGATGTCGGCCACCTGCGCGTCCGCCGGGCGTCCGGCGCCCGCCTCGATGCCGGCGGCCCGGCCGTCGAACCCGTCCTCGTACTGGTCGACGATGTCACCACCGGCCGCGCCCTCGAGCATCCGGACATGGGAGTCGGCCTGGCGGGCCAGGTGGGTCAGGACGTGCCCGACGGTCCAGCCCGGCAGGCGGCTGGGGCGGGCCACGGTGGCGTCGTCGATGCCGCCCAGCGAGTCCACCAGCCGGGCATGCGCCACCCGGCAGCCGGCGAGCGCGGCGGTGGTCTCCAGCGGCGGCGCGATCAGGTACTCGGTGTCCAGGGGCAAGTCCATCAGCTGCCTCCGGTGAGCACGACCGACTCGGGCAGCCCGGGGACCTCGCGCTCGCGGGCGGCGGCCGCCCGGTAGCGAGCCACCTGGTCCGCCCGCTCGGCTTCCGTCCAGCCCAGCTCGCCGGCGAGCAGCGCGGCCACGTCGTCGGCGGCCGCCGCAGTGGCGTCGCGGGCCCGCAGCCGGGCCCGGGTTCGCCGGGACAGCACGTCGTCGAGCGTGGTGGCCATCTCGTAACGGGCGGCGTAGAGGGCCTCGACCCGCCGGTAGGGGAGCCCGGGGACCAGCGGTTCGGCCAGCGTCGGGTCGGCAGCCGTCATGGCTGCCAGCACGCCGGACTCGCCGCCGTAGCGCTCGGCCAGGTGCGGATCGGCCTCGCGGGCTTCCGTCCAGCCTTCGGCTCCCCGCAGCGGCAGCTTGCGGGTGCTGCGGCTGCGCCGGGCGCGGCGGCCGATGTCACCCCCGAGGACGGCCACGGCGGCGCCGACCGCATCCTCGGCCATCTCCCGGTAGGTGGTGAGCTTGCCGCCCGTCACCGTCACCATCCCGCCCTCGGACGTCGTGACCAGATGCCGGCGCGAGAGGTCGGCGGTGCGGCTGCTGGTGGCGTCGGCCACGAGGGGTCGCAGCCCGGCCCACGTGGCCAGCACGTCACCGGGCCCGATGGGCTCGGCTAGCGAGCGGTTGATGGCGTCGAGCAGATAGGCGACGTCGTCGGCCGTGCACTGGGGGTCGTCCACGTCGCCGTCGTAATCCGTGTCCGTGGTGCCGATGTAGGTCACGGAGCCCTCGCCGCCCAGCTCCCCGTCGGCCCCGGCCCACGGGACCACGAAGATGGACCGCCGGTCCTTGCTCACCGGGACCACGGCCGCGATGTCGTTGCGCACCTTGTCCCATGGCACCGCGATGTGGATGCCCTTGGCCGGGCGGATCGTGTGAGGATGGGTTCCCTCGTCCAGCGCCCGCACGTCGTCGGCCCACAGCCCGGTGGCGTTGACCACGACCCGCGCCCGCACGTCGAGCGTGCCCGCGCCCGTGTCGATCACCGCACCGGCGACCCGGCCGCCCTCCCGTCGCAGCTCGGTGACCGCGGCGTGGTTGACCATCGCCGCGCCGAAGTCGAGCGCGGCGGTGCGGGCGACGGCGAGCGTGAGCCGGGCGTCGTCGGTCTGGGCGTCGTAGTACAGGTAGGCCCAGGCCAGGCGTTCGCCGAGCGTGGGCATGTGGGCGCGGGCCGCGTCGGCCTTCAGGCGCTTGTGGACCTTGCCGATGCGGATGCCACCGGTCAGGTCGTACATCCACATGGCCGAGCCCAGCGCCCGGGCGACCTGCTTGGGGATGATGCCGCCCTTGCCCGTGAACACCGGGATGAGGAAAGGCAGCACCTTGACCAGGTGCGGGGCGTTGCGCAGCAAACGCTGGCGTTCGTGCAGTGCCTCGTACACCAGGCGGATGTCGCCGTTCTGCAGGTAGCGCAGACCGCCGTGCACCAGCTTGGAGGACTTGGACGACGTGCCCGAGGCGAAGTCGTCCCGTTCGACCAGCGCGGTGCGTAGGCCGCGGGCCGCGGCGTCGAGCGCCACGCCTGCGCCCGTGATGCCTCCCCCGATGACCAGGACGTCGAACGTGCCGGTCCCGAGGAGGGCCAGGTTCTCGTTGCGATCGAAGGTGCCGAGGGGCATGGACGGCTCCGGGGGGACGTTGGCTGTGAGCCTAACGGTGGTCTCCCGTGCCCCTACAGCCACCGGCCGTGAACCGCCCGTCGCTGTGCCTGCGTACCCGGTACGCGCTCGGCCGCCAGTGGCGCGACTCGTGGGACGATCCGGACGAGAGGAAGTGGCGAGGGTGAGCGAGTACCACCGCATCGTGCGGGAGTTGGCCGCGTCGGACCCGTGCGGATCGGGCGAGGTGGTGCGACTCGACTGCTGCGTGTTCTGCGGGGCCGAACGGGTGTGGAGCGCGATGGCGGTCGTGGAACACCAGCCGGCGTGCCTGTTCGCCCGCGCCGTCCGCGTCGACCGGCGTTCGTCGCTGTCGCGCCTGCGGGCCTGGCTGTTCTCTCCGCCACCCGATGGCTACGTGTGGGAGCGCAAGCCGTGATCCAGGACGCAGCGCGAGCACGCCACCGACCTCCGTGGCCGTCTGTGACCTGGGGCTTGCTTTCCCAGGCAACTCACGGGAAAGCCTTGCCAACACCGTTGTCGGATGCCAAGATCGACCGTCCTCCGGAGGCAGGGCCTGGGTAAACGCGGCGGCTTGCCCCGTGTTTGCGTTGGGCGCCCCGGGGAACAAAGACTTCGGTCTGGGGCTCGTCTTAGCGGTCGAGCCGCGACTGCGTACACCGACGTTCCAGTCACAGGGAGACCTTCCCGCCACCATGAAGCAGACATGGCGCCAGCAGGCCGCCTGCCGCGGCCTGGACCCGCTGATCTTCTACCCCGCCACCGACGAGGAAGCCGAGGACGCCAAGGACGTGTGCGACGGTTGCCTCGTCCGGGAGGCGTGCCTCGAGCATGCGCTCGCCGTACGTGAGAAGGAGGGCGTCTGGGGAGGCGCCACCGAGCGCGAGCGCAGGCGCATCATCCGGCAGCGCCGTCGCGCGTCGTAGCGAGCCGGTGACCGCCCCGCCCGGAACCGGCGACCCGTTCGAGGGGTGGCCGGCTGCCCTCGGCACCCTGTCCGCGGGTGGCGACCTCGATCGGGCCCGGGCCCGTGCCGCGATGGCCGAGATCCTCGACGGGGCCGCCACCCCGGCCCAGATCGCCGGGTTCATCGTGGCCCTGCGTATGAAGGGCGAGACGGTCGAGGAGCTGAGCGGCCTGGTGGAGGCCATGCTGGCCGCCGCGGAGCGGGTCGAGCTCGCCCCCGGGCTGGACGCCGTCGACATCGTGGGCACCGGTGGCGACCGGGCCCACACCATCAACGTGTCCACCCTGGCCGCCCTGGTGGTCGCGGGTGCCGGTGCGCCGGTCTGCAAGCACGGCAACCGGGCGGCGTCGTCGTCGACCGGTGCGGCCGACGTGCTGGAGGCCCTGGGCGTGCGCATCGACTGCGGGCCCGAGGAGGTGGCGCGCTGCGTGGCCGAGGCCGGCATGGGCTTCTGCTTCGCGCCTCGCTTCCACCCGGCCATGCGTCACGCCGGACCGACGCGGCGCGAGCTGGGCGTCCCCACCGTGTTCAACTTCCTCGGCCCGCTGGCCAACCCCGCGGGGGTGCGGCGGCTGATGATCGGCGTCGCCGATCCCCGGATGGCCGAGCGGATGGTCGGCGTGCTGGCGGCCCGAGGCTGCGAGCGGGCCCTGCTCGTGCACGGCGACGACGGCCTCGACGAGCTGACGCTGGCCACGACGTCGCAGGTGGTCGAGCTGCGCGACGGCGAGGTGAGCAGCTATGCGGTCGACCCCGCGGCGCTGGGCCTGGCCCCGGCATCCGGCGACGCCGTGGTGGGCGGCGACCCGGCGGTCAACGCCGAGCTGTCCCGGCGGGTGCTGGCCGGCGAGGCGGGCCCCCACCGCGACATCGTCACGCTCAACGCCGCCGCCGGACTGGTCGCAGCCGGCCTGGTCGACGATCTGCCCGCCGGGATCGAGGCGGCTCGAGCCTCCATCGACGGTGGCGACGCCGCCGCCGCGCTCGACCGGCTGGTCAGCGTGTCCAACTCGGCTTGACGCCCCCGCGCCGACCTCGTTGACTGGCGAGGACATGTCCGACGTCACTGGGGCCTCCACGCCGTCCGGCGATCCCACCCGCGACCGGTTGGTCGCGGCGGCCGCCCAGGTGTTCGCGGACAAGGGCTACGACGGCGCCGGGGTGCAGGAGATCGCCCGGCGGGCCGGGTTCACCACCGGTGCCATCTACGGGCGGTTCCGCGGCAAGGCCGAACTCCTGCTGGCGGCCATCGAGGCCCAGTCCGACTCCGAGTTCGACCAGCTGTTCGCCGAGCACAATTTCCAGGGCCGGCCCACCGACATCATCTCCCGGGTCGGCACGCACCTGGTGACCGAGGAGTTCGACAGCGGCCAGGCCCTGCTGCTGGAGGCGTTCGTGGCCGCCCGGCGGGAGCCCGAGGTGGCGGTCATGCTGCGGCGGGTGATCGAGCACCGCACCGAGAACCTGGTCGCCCTCATCATCGAGGCCCAGCGCACCGGGGGCATCGATCCCGAGCTCGACACCCTCTCGATCGTGCGGTTCTGCCACGCGGTCGCGCTGGGCTTCCTGCTGTTCGGCGCCATCGACCTGCCCCGCCCGCAGCCGGGCCCGTGGGAGGACCTGATTCACCGCCTGGTCGAGGCGGTCGCGGATCCGTCCGCCGACCCGGCCATCTCGGCTACATCGCCTACGGAAGCCGCGGGGCCGGACGGCTCGTAGTCACTCGATCCCCAGGCCCCACATCGACTCGAGGTCGTGGCGGGAGTAGGCCTGGAAGGCGAACATCGTGGTGGTGTGCACGATGCCGTCCAGCGCGGCGATGTGCCGGGTCACCACGTCGGCCAGCTGCTCGTGCTCCCTCACCCGCACGATGGCGACGAGGTCGAGGTCCCCGGTGACCGAGTACACCTCGGCCACGCCGTCGACCTCCGCGATCTCGGACCCGAGGTCGGCGATGCGGTCGGGTACGGCGTGGATCAGCACGAAGGCGGTCAGCACGCCAGGCAGCGTAGACCCGGGCCGGCGGCGCCCTGACCGCCCTCATGGCCCGCCTACGATCTCGGCCAGCACGTGAGGCGCGCACCGCGCCAGCCACCGCCCCACGCACGCCAGCTCGTCAACCATCGCGAGGGGCAGCGGCCCGTCCTCGGGCCGCGGCGGCAGCTCGAAGCCGTCGGGATCGACAGCCGCGACCCGCGCCAGTTCAGGCTGACCGCGGCCGTTGCCGGAGGCCGAGCACCCGGCGTGCTCGCCGGTCTGGCTCGGAGCCAGGCGGCCGCGCCGCAGTTCGGCGCGGGTGCCGTCCGGCAGCTCCACCACGACGCGCTCGACCCTCCGCAGCGCGTCGAGCCGCGCCTGACGTCGCAGCACGACACCGAGCGCGCCGATGTGCTCGGCGACGACGGCCGCCTCGGCGTCCCGGCGCAAATCCTCCAGGTCCCGGTGGCGAGCTTCCAACGGTGCCAGCAGCGCGTCCCCGTCGCCCGCCGCGGCCCGTCGCATCCGCTCGCCGAGGTCGGGCCCACCGTCAGCTCCCGCCCCGACCGCAGCCTGGACCGCGGCCACGAGCCGCCGCGCCGCCGCAGTCGACGGCACCGGGCCCAGCCAACCGGCCCCCGCGGCACCGCCGGATGGCAGCACCCGGGCCACCGCCGCACGCGGCGACCGGCTGCCCACGGGCCGGACGTAGCGATAGCCCCGCCAGCGCCCGGCGGCGGGGTTGAAGCGGGGCTCCAGGGCGTGCACCACTCGGGTGGCCGCCACCTCCGCTTCGAACGCCGTTGGACACACCACATGGTCGAGGCGGTGCGCCCCGCGCAACACCGGGCCCAGGGTGCGCAACCGCGGCCCCGCCCGTACGGCGAACAGCGAACGCACCCGGGTGCGCAGGTCCCGGGCGCTGCCGGCGTACAGCGGCCGCCCCTGCCCGTCGCGGAACAGGTACACGCCCGGCGCCCGGGGCAGCCGGGCCGTCAGGCGCAGCTTGGCCGCATGCGGATGCCGGGCCACGGCCGGGAGCGCCAGCAGGTCGTCGAGCTCGGTGACGCCCAGCGGGGCGGCCTGCTCCAGCAGCAGGTGCAGCAGGTCCGCCGTGGCCAGCACGTCGTCGAGCGCCCGATGGGTGGGCCGGTGGGGGAGGCCGAACCGGGCCGCGAGGGTGCCGAGCCGGCAGTCGGCGACGTCGTCATCGAGCAGCAGGCGCCGGGCCAGCGCCACCGTGTCGACCGTGGGGAGCCCGAGCCGCTCGCGGTCCAGCGACGTGAGCGCGGCATCCAGGAACGACAGGTCGAAGCGCACGTTGTGGCCGACGAGCACCGCCCCGCCCACGAACTCGAGCAGGGCCGGCAGGATCTCCCGCACGGCCGGCGCGGGCAGGACCATCGCCTCGGTGATGCCGGTGAGCTGGGTGATGAATGGCGGGATGGGGGAGCCCGGGTTGACCAACGTCTGGAAAGTGCCGAGGCACTCGCCGCCGCGGAAGCGGGCCGCGCCCACCTCGGTGATGGTGCAGTCGGCCGGGGATCCGCCGGTCGTCTCGAGGTCGACCACGCAGAACGTGACCGCATGGAGCGGGGTCGCGACGTCAGTGATGTGGTCAGCGCTCGCCAGCACGCCGCTCACTATAGCGAACATGTGTACGTGTCATCGGCGGTGCCGAGGTGACTGAAGCGGCTGGGTAGGCTGCGTCAGTGGCCATCCGCTATCGCTGCTCCGCCTGTGGCAACCTGACCCGCTTCGACGTCGTGACGTCCCGGCGCACGCGCGCGTACCACCACTACACCTTGGGTGGCGATCTGCGCCTCGAGGACGAGTCCGTGCTGGACGAGCACGTCGACGAGGTGACCTGCCGGTGGTGCGGCGACGGCGCGGCAGTCGAGCAGATCGACGACGCGCTGGACGGCGCGGCCGAGGTGACCGCGGCTGCGTCCGACCGCCCGGGGGCGACCTGACCGATCCGGCGGGCGTGATCCGCCCGGCGGTCGAGTCGGCCCTCGCCGTGGCCCGCTCCGGCCTGACGGACGATCCCGTCGTCCCGCCGCCTCCCGCGCTGCGCCCCTACCTGGGCTTCGCCAAGCAGACCCCGCAGTCGCTGCGGGCCATCGCCCGGGTCGTGGAGGGCGACGACAACTTCCGCGCCCGGGTTGCGGCCGAAGTGGACGAGGCCAAGGTGGGCCGGGCCGGCTGGCTGTGGCTCAGCCGCCCGGAGGGCTGGGCCGGCGAGCTCGAGGCGTTGGAAGCCGAGTCGGCGGCCCGCAGCGCGGATGAGCAGGAGGCTCGGGCCGAGCGCGCCGCCGCCCGCAGGCTCGCAGTCGTCGAGGCGGCGGCCCGCCGGTCGGAGAGCGAGGCGGAGGCGCAGCGCGTCGAGTTGGAGGCAGCCCGCGTCGAGCTGGCGTCCGAACGCGCCCTTCGGGCCCGCGCGGAGGCCCACCTGGCCGACTTGGAGGCCCAGGTGTCCGACCTCGGCGCGGCGCGGGCGGACGCCATCCGCAACCTGAAGCGGGTCGAGGCCCGCCTCGTCGACCGGTCCACCGAGGTGAACACGTTGCGAGCGCGCAACCGGGCGCTGGAGGCCGACGCCGCCACGCGTGAGAGCACCGGGTCGAGCTCGGCTGGCGGCGCCGGCGGCCCGGCGACCCGCACGCCCGAGGCCACGCCTCGCCCCAGGCCCACCGCCCCGGCACGGGAGGCCCGGGCCGCGCCCGACCGGGCGGCGATCGCCGCCGAGCTGGCGCGGGCGGCCGACGGCGCGGCCGCGGTGGCCGATGGCCTGGCCGCCCTGGCGCGCCTGCTCGACGCGGCGCCGGCCGCGGCCGGGGCGGCGCCCGACCTCACCGCGGACCCGGGCCTCGGGGACGAGCCCGGCGCTGTGCCCGCCCGGCGGGTGCCCCTGGTCCTGCCCGGCGGCATGTTCGACGACTCGCCCGAAGCTGCCGAGCACCTGCTGCGGACACCGGGGGTGACGCTCATCGTCGACGGCTACAACGTCACGATGGCCGGTTGGCCCGAGCTGGCCGCGGGCGAGCAGCGCCGCCGGCTGGTCACGGCGCTTCAGGGCCTCGCGGCCCGTACGGCCACCCACAGCGAGGTGGTGTTCGACGGCGCTGCCGTCGATGCGGCCCTGGTGCCCACCGCCGGGCGCCAGTTGGTGCGGGTGCGCTTCTCACCTCCCGGCGTCGAAGCCGACGACGTCGTGCTCGATCTGGTCGAGCGCCTGCCGGCTGCGACCCCGCTGGTGGTGGCCTCGAGCGACAAGCGGGTGCGGGAGGGCGCCAAACGCTTGGGTGCCAACCTCCTGCACGCCCGCCAGTTGCTCGATCTCCTGCGTCGCTGAGGTCCGCCTCCCGAAACTGTCACAGGCCGTTCGTAGGGTGACGGCCGTGGAGCAGATGTCCGAGCCGCTGGACGGCCGAGGGCGAGGAGACGACCGTGTCCCCAACGAACCGCACCCCGCCCGAGGGCGAGCCGGCACGCGACGGCCCGCTGGTCATCGACTGCGACGACTGCGCCATGCAGGGCACCGATGCTTGTGCCGACTGCGTGGTCACCTTCATCTGCTCGCGCGAGCCGGGCGAGGCGGTGGTCGTCGACGTGGCCGAGGAGCGGGCGATCCGGCTCCTGTCCGGCGCCGGGCTCTTGCCCCGCCTGCGCCACGTGCGGCGCACCGGGTGAGCCTGGCCCGCCGCGGCCGCGTGGCTTGCCGCCGCGGGGCCGACTCGGCACGATGGCTGCCGTGCCCACAGCCACGCGCTCCGCTCGACGCGTTCCCGACGTCGCCGACCTGGTGGCGTTGGGCCGCGCGCAGGGCCTCGATGCCGTGGGTGTGGCTCCGGCCACCCCGTTCGCGACCACTCTCCGCCACCTCGAGCGGCGCAAGGCCGCCGGGCTGCACGGGGGCATGGCGTTCACGTACCGGCGACCGCAGCGCTCGGCCGACGCCGGTGCCGCGCTGCCGGGCGCCCGGGCGCTGGTGGTCGGCGCCCGCAGCTACCGGCGGTCCGCGGGGTCTGCCGTGGACGTCGACGTCGAGGTGCGGCCACCCGGGCGGCCTGTGTCACCGGCGGGACGGGTGGCGCGCTACGCCTGGGAGGATCACTACGGCCCCCTGCGGCAGGCGTTGGGAGTGGTCGCGGCCCGGTTGCGGCACGAGGGCTGGCGGGCTCGGGTGGTGGCCGACGACAACGCTCTGGTCGACCGGGAGGCGGCTTATCGCGCCGGGCTGGGCTGGTACGGGAAGAACGCCAACCTCTTGCTCCCGGGTGAGGGCAGCTGGTTCGTCCTGGGCTCGGTCATCACCGACGCACCGCTGCCGCCTGCCGCCGAGCGGGTCGAGGACGGCTGCGGCACGTGCACCCGCTGCCTCGACGGTTGCCCCACGGGGGCCATCGTGGGGCCCGGGGTGGTCGATGCCCGTCGCTGCCTGGCCTGGCTCCTGCAGGTCGAGGGCGTGTTCCCCCGGGAGCACCGGGTGGCCCTGGGCGACCGGATCTACGGCTGCGACGACTGCCAGGACGTATGCCCCCCGAACCGGCGTGTCGACCGCACGGTCGCCGCCACGCCTGCCGGTGCCTCGGCGCAGGTGACCGTCGACGTCGTCGACCTGCTCGAAGCCGGCGACGACGAGCTGCTCGCCCGTCACGGGCGCTGGTACATACCGCGGCGCGAGGCGCGATACCTCCGGCGCAACGCCCTGGTGGTCCTGGGCAATGTGGCCGATGCGCAGGACCCGCGGGTGGTGAGTGCGCTGCGCCGGGCGCTGGCGTCTCCGGACGAACTGGTGCGGGCCCACGCGGTGTGGGCCGCTCGGCGCCTGGGGCGGGACGACCTGCTGGCCGGCGGCGAGCACGACTTCGGCGCCGATCCCAACCCTCTCGTACGGGCCGAGTTGGCCGCGCCCGTCGAGCCGCGCTGAGACGCGACGCGAGGATTCCGAACCATGCCGCACCTGCTCGTGACGAACGACTTCCCGCCCAAGCTGGGCGGCATCCAGTCCTACTTGTGGGAGCTGTGGCGTCGCCTCGATCCCGAGACCTTCACCGTCCTCACGACGCCGTACGAGGGCGCCGGCGCGTGGGACGCCGAGCAGCCCTTCCGGGTCGTGCGCACTTCCCAGAAGGTGCTGCTGCCGACGCCCTCGCTGGCGCGTCGCATCGACGCGCTCGCAGCCGAGACCGGGGCCGGGCTGGTGATGCTCGATCCGGCCCTGCCCGTCGGGCTCCTCGGCCCCCGCCTGGCGACCCCCTATGGGCTCGTGCTCCACGGGGCGGAGGTCACGGTGCCCGGACGGCTGCCGGGCAGCCGGGCGTTGCTCGGCCGGGTGCTGCGGGGAGCTTCCGAGATCGTGGCCGCGGGCGGGTATCCGGCGGCGGAGGCCGAGCGGGCGGCGGGGCGGGCCCTGCCCGTGACGGTGGTGCCGCCGGGGGTCGACCCCGAGCGGTTCCGGCCGCTCGACCCCGAGCGGCGGGCCAAGGCTCGGGCGTTGTTCGACCTGCCGGCCGAGGGCCGGGTCGTGGTGAGCCTGAGCCGGCTCGTCCCCCGCAAGGGCATGGACGTGCTCATCGAGGCGAGCGCCCGCCTGGCCTCGCCGCGTCCAGACCTCGTCGTGGCGATCGGCGGTTCCGGCCGCGACCGCCGGCGGCTGGAGCGACTCGTGGCCCGCACCGGGGCGCCGGTGCGGCTGCTGGGGAGGGTGCCCGAAGGCGACCTGCCCGATCTCTACGGCTGCGCCGACGTGTACGCCATGCTGTGTCGCAACCGGTGGGCGGGACTGGAGCAGGAGGGCTTCGGCATCGTCTTCCTGGAGGCGGCAGCCTGCGGGGTACCCCAGGTGGCCGGGGCCAGCGGCGGCGCGGCCGAGGCGGTGGCCGAGGGCGTGACGGGCCTCGTCGTGGACACCCCGAGCGCCCCTGACGCGGTGGCCCGAGCGCTGGCCGCCTTGCTCGACGACCCCGAGCGCCGAGCCACCATGGGTGCGGCCGCTCGCCGGCGAGTGGAGGACGAGTTCGCCTACGACGTGCTCGCCCGCCGCTTGGCCGAGGTGCTGGCCCGATGGTGATGCCCAACGGCGACGGGAACGGCCGCGCCGTGCCGCCCGAGTCGGTGGAGGCCGAGCCCGGCGCGGCCGGCGCCGGCGAGGAGGCGGCGGGCGCCGTCCGGGAAGGACAGCGGATCCTGCGGTTCGACGTGTACGCGACCGTCGTCTTCGCGGTCGTGTCCCTGCTGGAGGCGGTGCTGCCTGAGCCGCTGGTGGTGCTGTCGGTGCCCCTCGACCTCGTGTTGTTCGTGGTGGGCTGCGGGGCCTTCCTGTGGGCCTACGCCGTGGCCGTGGGCCGCAGCCGCTACGAGGTGCTGACCATGGGCGGCGTGTTCTTCCCCGGCCGCGACGTGGTGCCGGCGGTGGCCGTGCGGGTGCTGCGCCTGTGCCTGCTGGCCCAGGTGGTCGTGGCGGTCGTGGCTGCGTCGGTCCGGCCGTTCACGCCCTCCGCCTTCGCGGTGCTCGTGCCCATGCTGGGGGTGGGGCTCATGGCCCTGTATGGGGCGCGCTACGGGCGTTTCCCGGCCAAGGACGAGCCCGGCGACCAGTCGGACGAGGCCGACGCGCCGGGGCAGTAACGTTCCCACGATGGCTGACCAGACGACGCAGCACATGGTCGTCGGTGCCTCCCCGCAGCGCACCTGGGAGGTGCTCACCGACTTCGAGGGCTATCCCGCGTGGGCGCACGACCTGAAGTCGGCCGAGATCCTCGAGCGAGACGGGGAAGGCCGCGCCCGCGATGTCGCCTTTCGGGCCGCCGCCATGGGCCGCAGCACCAGCTACACCCTGCGCTACGACTACAGCCAGGCACCCCACGTCCTGGCCTGGGTGCTCGAGGAGAGCGACGTCACCCGGAAGCTCGACGGCTCCTACGAGCTGTCGCCGGTCGACGGCGAGCCCGACAGGACGAGCGTCGTCTACAGCCTGATCGTCGATCTGGTGGTCCCGCTGCCGGGCTTCGTGAAGCGCCGGGCTGAGGGGCGCATCATCCACACGGCGCTCCGCGAGCTGCGCGACTACCTGGAGACGTGAGGACCGGTCGCTCATGACGGCACGCGTCCTGCTGTTCACCGGCAAGGGTGGGGTCGGGAAGACCACCACTGCGGCGGCGACGGCCCTGTCCTGCGCCGACCAAGGGCTCCGGACCATGGTCCTGTCGACCGACCCGGCGCACTCGCTGGGTGACGCCCTCGACGCCGAGCTCGGCCCGCTGGCGGTCCCGGTGGCCGACAACCTCTACGGCCAGCAGCTCGACGCTCAGGACCGGATGGAGGACTCCTGGGTCGAGATCCAGACGTTCATCGGTGAGCTGTTCCGGTGGGCGGGGGTCGAGGCGCTGGAGGCCGAAGAGCTCTCGGTCATCCCGGGCCTCGACGAGGTGTTCGCCCTGGCCGACATCAAGCAGCACGCGTCGTCGAACGAGTGGGACGTCGTGGTCGTCGACTGCGCGCCGACGGCGGAGACCATCCGCCTGCTGTCGCTGCCCGATGTGCTGAGCCGCTACATGGAGCGCCTGTTCCCGATCGGTCGGCGGGTCAACAAGGTGGTGGCGCCGGTCCTCTCCCGGGTCACCAGCCTGCCGATGGCCGACGACAGCGTGTTCGCCGCCACCCAGCGGTTCTACGACCGGCTGGACGGCGTGCGGGGGATCCTGACCGACGGCC
>DASRJN010000734.1:0-3221 GCA_035649455.1 Acidimicrobiales bacterium | reverse complement strand
CGAGGCCCACGAGGCCCAGCCCCGCCCGAACGGCCCGCCGGCCACGAAGCGGGACGAGTACGTGCGGGTCCAGCGCAGCAGGGCCAGCCGGTCGGGCCAGGTGAAGTCGTCCTCCACCTCCAGGAAGTGGCCGGTGGCGGTGCACACCGGGTCGTTGACGAAGCCCGAGGTGCGGGGCGTGCCCGCCGCGAGCGGCGAGTCGACGGTCACCACCGGGCGGCCGGTGAGGACGGCGGCGGGGTCGTAGCCCAGGGCCCGGGCCGCGGCGTCGAACGCGGCGGAGAAGCGGGCGTCGTCGACCACCGCCATGCCGTCGGCCCCGAGCACCCGGTCGGCGTTCACGAACGCCTGGCGCACCAGGGCCACGAAGGTCTCGTCGTCGACGTAGTGCTGGACGAAGCCGGGCAGCTCGACGTTCATCAGGTCGTAGTTGCCGACATACGAAGAACCGGAGTTCTGGAACTGGTAGTAGCTGGCCTGCAGCTCGGTGATGCGGCCGACGAGCTCCCCACGGATCGTGGCCGCCGCCTCGACGAAGGTCTGCAACTTGGCCGGCTTGGCAGAAGAGGTCCCCATCGCCTGGCGATGAAAGCACAGGGATGCGCGCGTTGGTGCGCGCCCGCGCGACTCCATCGGGAGGAGCGGCGCGGGTACGGTCCCGGGTCATGGGAGGGTATGGAGCCAGCGGCACCAATGTGAACTTCGCCTTCGACCTGGCGCTCCAGGCGGCCGCCGACCTCTACGAGCTGGCCGGCGTCGTCCACACCAAGCACTCGGCCCGGGCCGGCGAGGCGACCCTGGCCGTCGACGGCTGGGAGGGTGGGCACCGCGACACCTTCGACGGCAAGCTGTCGACCGAGAACAGCGACGCCGAGGCGATCCGCGCCGCCTTGGTGACGCTGGCCGGCAAGTTCGCCTCGGAGTGGGCCGCCGCCCGCGGCGAGCAGGACCGCATCAACCAGGCCCGCTGGGTGCAGAAGCAGAAGGACGACGACAACTGGGCGACCGACGCGGCCGAGTGGGTCGTGGGCGAGGACGACTACGGACCCCCGCCCGATGACCCGCCGGTTCCCCAACCGCCGGAGTACGCGGCCACCCGCGGCCCGATCCACCCGGAGTTCGAGTAGGCCCGATCCCCGGGTTACGGTGCCCGCGATGCGAGCCGATGGACGAGCGCCCGACGAGCTCCGCCCGGTCACCTTCGAGCGGGACTTCACCGAGATGGCCGCGGGGTCGTGCCTGGTCAGCTTCGGCCAGACCCGGGTGCTGTGCACCGCCTCCCTCGACGAGGACGTGCCCCGCTGGATGCGGGGCCGCGGCACCGGCTGGGTGACGGCCGAGTACTCGATGCTGCCGGGCTCGTCGGCCGAGCGCATCCGGCGGGAGGTCAAGGACGGCCATCCCTCGGGCCGCAGCCAGGAGATCCAGCGGCTGGTGGGCCGGGCCCTGCGCTCGGTGTGCGACATGGCGGTGCTGGGGGAGCGGCAGGTCATCGTCGACTGCGACGTGCTCCAGGCCGACGGCGGCACCCGCACCGCCTCGATCTGCGGCGGCTACCTGGCCCTGCACGATGCCCTCGCCCGGCTGCAGCAGCAGGGGGTCATCGGCGCCCACCCGCTGACCGCGTTCTGCGCTGCCATCTCGGTCGGTGTGGTCGACAGCGTGCCGGTGCTGGACCTGCCCTACAGCGAGGACAGCCGGGCCGAGGTCGACATGAACGTGGTCATGACGTCGGAGGGCCGCTTCGTCGAGGTGCAGGGCACGGCGGAGGGCCAGGCCTTCACCCGGGGGGAGCTGGACGGGATGCTGGGCCTGGCCGAGAAGGGGATCGGTGAGCTGATCGACCTCCAGCGCGAGATGGTGGCCGAGCCGCCGCCGTTCCGCCGCGTGTCCAAGCAGAAGTGACCCGCCTGCTGCTGGCGACCGGCAACGCCCACAAGGTGGCCGAGGTCCAGGTCATCCTGGGACCGGGCTTCCAGGTCGAGGCCCGCGACCCCGACGTGGAGGAGACGGGCACGACGTTCGAGGACAACGCCCTGCTCAAGGCCCGGGCGGTGGCGCAGGCTGCGGGGGAGATCGCGGTGGCCGACGACTCCGGGATCGAGATCGACGCCCTGGACGGCGGGCCCGGGGTGCGCTCGGCCCGCTGGACCGACGAGGGCGACTGGATCCCCCGGGTGCTGCGCGAGCTGGACGGCGTGGCGCCCGAGGGCCGCGGCTGCCGCTACGTCTGCGCCGCCGCGGTGGTCTGGCCCGACGGCCGGGAGGCCGTGGTGCGGGGCACGGTGGACGGGGTGGTCCCGGCCGAGCCCCGGGGCACGGGCGGCTTCGGCTACGACCCGATCATGCAGCCCAGCGAGGGCGACGGCCGGACGTTCGCCGAGATGAGCGCGGCCGAGAAGCACGCGCTCAGCCACCGGGGCCGCGCCTTCCGGGCCCTGGCCGAGCTGCTGTAGCTCTGGCGATCAGGCGCCGGCGAGGTGCTGGCGCAGCACGTACTGGAGGATGCCGCCGTGCTGGTAGTAGGCGGCCTCCATCGGGGTGTCGAGGCGGGCGATCACCGGGACCGACAGGTCGCCGGCCTGCACGGTCAGGCGGGCGCCCAACAGCGTGGCCGGATCGGCCCCGGCGAGGCCCGGGACGGCGAAGGTGGCCGCGGCCACCGCCTCGGCGTCGCCCAGCCCGGATCCCTCCAGCGTGGCGCCGTCGGCCAGTTGCAGCGGCAGCACGCCCATCCCGATGAGGTTGGAGCGGTGGATGCGCTCGAAACTCTCGGCGATCACGGCCCGTGCCCCCAGCAGGGCCGTGCCCTTGGCCGCCCAGTCCCGGGACGAGCCCGAGCCGTACTCCTTGCCCGCGATGACCACCAGGGGAACGCCGTCGGCCCGGTAGCGCTCGGCCGCGTCGTAGATCGACATCTGCTCGCCCGACGGCTGGTGCACCGTGACGCCGCCCTCGGTCCCCGGCGCCAGCCGGTTGCGGATGCGCCGGTTGGCGAACGTGCCGCGGATCATGACCTCGTGGTTGCCCCGGCGCGAGCCGTAGGAGTTGAAGTCGGCCGGCTCGACACCGTGCTCGACCAGCCAGCGTCCCGCCGGGCTGTCGGGGTGGATGGCCCCCGCAGGGGAGATGTGGTCGGTCGTCACGCTGTCGCCCAGCAGCGCCAGCGCCCGGGCGCCCTCGACGCCGGCCAGCGGCGGTGGGTCGTCGGGCATGCCGTC
>DASRJN010000733.1:0-2809 GCA_035649455.1 Acidimicrobiales bacterium | reverse complement strand
GCCACCAGCGGGGTGCCCAGCTCGCCGCCGTCGTCGACCTCCTCCTTGAAGGCGAAGGCGGGGCCCACGATGCGGCCGTCGAACTCGGGGATGGCCACGCCCCGGGCCACGTCCAGCGGGGTCAGCCCGGCGTCGTCGGCGTCCCACTCGTCCCGGGAGCGGTTGCAGGATGGCGCCTGGACGACGGGCACGCCCAGCGCGGCCAGATCCGGCACCTCCCAGTCCCCGTCGGCGCCGTCCCCGGCGCGGCCCATGGCCAGCACGGTCGTGACCAGGGCGTCGACCCCGTGGGCGCGGCACAGCTCCAGCGCCTCGACCCGGCCGTCGTCGGGGTCGGGCCGCAGCGAGTAGCAGTACACGGCCAGGGCCTCGGCCCCCGCGTCCTCCAGCGCGCGGCACAGGTCGGCCACGAACTGCGTGTTTCCCGCCACCAGGTGAGCACGGTAGAACACGACGCCGACCAGCGGCCGGGTGTCGTCCCGGGTGCGCTCGGGGCTGCCGATACCGGCCCCGTACCACACCCCGGCCGAGGGCACGGCTGTGGGCGGCTCGAAGCCGAAGCCCCCCACCAGCACGGTGTCGGCCACGAACCGCACCAGCTGCTCGACATTGTCCGGCCCCCCCGCCACCAGGTAGCGGTGGGCCTCGGCCACGATGCCCGCGGGCACGGTGGAGAGCCGGGTCAGCTCGGCGTCGGGCGCGGCCTCGCCGCCCACCGCCACCAGCGGGATGCGCTGGGCGAGGCAGGCCTTGCGCAGGGCGTCGAACGGCCGTTCCCAGGCGCTCCGCCCGCCCAACAGCCGGATCACCACCGCGGTGACCCCGCCCAGCCCCGGCGCGTCCTCGCCGGGCGACCCCGCTCGTACCGCCGGGAACCCGGCCGGCAGCCGGTGCACGATCGACCCGAGTGCCAGCAGCTCGGTGTCCGCGTTGCTCAGGAACAGGATCATTCACCCTCGGTGTCTCGGTGCAGGGAGCAGTCCGAGCAGAGCGCCCCGTTGGATGTGGTCGTCTTCCACCACAGGCAGCACGTCCGCCGGTGGTAGGCCCAGGCGGGCGTGGGCTCCCACGCGCCGAGGCCGTCGAGATCGTGGGGCGCCGCGGCCAGGAACGCGGCCACGCCGTCATGCCAGCCGGGACCGGCCGCCTCGCGCACCGCCCCCGCCCCGGCGGCACAGGCCGCGGCTACGTTCCCCCACACCAGCCCGGACCCCAGCCGCCGGCCCGCGCCGAGCGACGCGGCGACCAGGTCCAGGTGCCCGGCGAACAGCCAGTCGCTCAGCTGGCCGGCGTCGTCCGTCGCCTCGGTGGAGCCGTAGACGACAGACGCCGGCCGCCCCCGCCCGACACCGACGGCCATCCGCTCGGCCCGCACGTCGGGCGCCACTCCCGTGAGGAGCCAGCACGCCAGCGCCGTCCCGCCGACCCGGTAGGCGTAGCCCTGCCACCAGAGCGACGCCAGCACCACCGGATCGTCCGTGCCCCGCACATCCGCGCTGGTCGCCACCGCCCGGGCCACGTCGCCCGGCGACCCGGCCAGGGTGGCGCACGCCAGCTCGCCGTCCGCGGGCGCGCCCACCCGCCACCGCATCCAGTCGGCCACCTCGGTGAGCCGGCCCAGCGCGTCCTCCACGCCGGTCACGGGGCGCCTTCCGCGATCAGGCCGGCGAGGGCGTCGAGGTCGAGGTGGGCCTCCAGGGCGTCCGCGATGCGATCGAGCCGATCCATGCGGGCCGCGGCGAAGTCCACGCCCGTGGGCGACCACCGCTTGCCGGACCGCTCCGCCGCCCACGCCAGCACCGCCGCGCGGAAGCCGTCGGACTCGAACAGCCCGTGCAGGGTCGTGGCCGCGATCCGGCCGTCGTGCCAGCCGAGCACCTCGCCGTCTCCGGCCACCAGCCACGGGGCCAGGTCTGCCTCGGGCCGGACCCGCCCGTGGTGGATGCGGTAGCCGGCCACGTCCTGGCCCTCGCCGGGCCCGCTCGCCGCCCGGCCCGCGGGCCGGTCCAACACCTTGTCGCCCGCGAACGTGGTGGCGACGGTCAGCCAGCCCAGGCCCTGGTCGCCTCCGGCCGGTCCCTCGACCCCGTCGGGGTCCTCGATCGCCCCACCCGCCATCTGCAGCCCCGCGCAGACCGCCACCACCGCGGCGCCGGTCCGCTCAACCGCCTCCGCCAGGCCCGTCCCCCGGAACCAGTCGAGGTCGCCCCGGGTGTTCTTCGAACCGGGCAGCACCACCAGGTCGGGCCGCCCGAGCTCGGCCACCGACCGCACCCAGCGGACCGCCACCCCGGGCTCCAGCCGCAAGGGGTCGAGGTCGCCGGCGTTGGCCACCCGGGGCCAGCGCAACGCGGCCACGTCCACGACGTCGGCTCCGCGGCCCGGAACCGGGGGCGGGGGACGGTCGAGGGCCAGCGAGTCCTCGTTGTCGATGTCCACGACGCCCAGGTGCGGCAGCACCCCCAGCGTCGGCACCCCGCAGCGGCGCTCGAGGTCGGCGCAAGCGTCCCCCAGCAGGGCGGGATCGCCCCGCAGCCGGTTGATCACGAACCCGCGCACAGTGGCCCGCAGGTCATCGGGCAGCAGCGCCACCGTCCCGTACAGCGAGGCGAACACCCCGCCCCGGTCGATGTCCCCCACGACCAGCGCCGGCAGCCCCGCCGCTCGAGCCAGCGGCAGGTTGACCAGGTCGCCGTCCAGCAGGTTGATCTCGGCCGGGCTGCCCGCGCCCTCGCACAGCACCACGTCGAACCGGTCCCGCAGGCCCGCCAGCGCGTCCAGGACCACCGGCAGCAGCGACCGCTTGGCC
>DASRJN010000732.1:0-6255 GCA_035649455.1 Acidimicrobiales bacterium | reverse complement strand
CCGAGAGCGGGAAGCACAGCAGCGGCAGGCGAACAGCCCCTAGACATAGGGGCCATGGAAGACGCGCCCATCGCCATCCCCGAGGCCGATCTCGACGACCTGCGCGACCGGCTCCGTCGCACCCGGTGGCCCGAGGCCGAGACGGTGGACGACTGGTCGCAGGGCATCCCGCAGGCTTACGTGCGCGACCTGTGCGACTACTGGGCCGGCGCCTATGACTGGCGGGCGGTCGAGGCCCGGCTGAACGGCCTCGGCCCCTTCCGCACCGAGATCGACGGGCTGGGCATCCACGGCCTGCACGTCCGCTCGCCCCACCCGAGCGCGCTGCCGCTGGTCCTCACCCATGGCTGGCCGGGGTCGGTGGTCGAGTTCCTCGACGCCCTCGGCCCCCTGGTCGACCCGCCGGCCCACGGGGGCGACGCGGCCGATGCCTTCCACGTGGTGGTCCCGGCCCTGCCCGGCTACGGCTTCAGCGACAAGCCCCGCGAGCCGGGCTGGGGGGTGCGCCGCATCGCCGAGGCGTGGGCGGAGCTCATGCGGCGCCTGGGCTACGACCGCTACGGCGCCCAGGGCGGCGACTGGGGCGCGGCGGTGACGAGCCTGCTCGGGGTGGTCGACCCCGACCACGTGGTGGGCGTGCACGTGAACATGCCGGTGGCGGGACCGGCGCCCGCCGGAGAGGACGAGGCCGAGGCGGTGGCGGCCGCGGTCAAAGCGTTCGAGGAGCACCGCCGCTGGGGCACCGGCTACTCCACCCAGCAGTCGACCCGGCCCCAGACGCTGGGCTACGGCCTGGTGGACTCGCCTGCCGGCCAGTGCGCCTGGATCGTGGAGAAGTTCCACGCCTGGACCGACTGCGACGGCCATCCCGAGAACGTGCTGTCCCGCGATCAGCTGCTCGACAACGTGATGCTGTACTGGCTGCCGGGCGCCGGGGCCTCGTCCGCCCGCCTCTACTGGGAGAGCTTCCGCGACCCGGTGCTCGACACGGTGGCGGTGCCGGCGGGCGCCTCCATCTTCCCGAAGGAGATCGTCCGGCCGCCCCGCAGCTGGGTGGCGGCGCGCTACACCGACCTGCGCTACTGGAACGTGCTGGACAAGGGCGGCCACTTCGCCGCCTTCGAGCAGCCGGCCCTGTTCGTGGACGAGGTGCGCGCCTTCTTCCGCCTCGTGCGCTGAGATCGCAGGCAGGGCCGATAGAAAGCGGCCATGACCACACGCCCGATCACGTTCGGGGCGTTCGTGCCCCAGGGTTGGAAGACCGAGCTCGTCGGCATCGAGGGGGCCGGCGCCAAGTGGGCCAAGGCCGTCGAGGTGGCCGAGGTGGCCGAGCGCCTGGGCTACGACTCGCTCTGGGTCTACGACCACTTCCACAACGTGCCCGTCCCCACCCACGAGGCGGTGTTCGAGTGCTGGACCACGCTGGCCGCCATCAGCCAGCGGACCAGCCGGGTGCGGCTGGGCCAGATGGTGGGGTGCGCCTCGTACCGCAGCCCCGGCCTGCTGGCCAAGGTGGCGTCCAACCTCGACGTCATCTCCGGGGGCCGGCTGGACTGGGGCATCGGGGCGGGCTGGTACGAGCACGAATACCGCGCGTACGGCTACGACTTCCCGCCGGCCAAGGACCGCATCGCCATGCTGCGCGAGACCGTGGAGATCGTGCGCTCGCTGTGGACCGAGGCCGACACCACCTACGAGGGCAAGCACTTCGCCCTGAACGGCGCGCAATGCGACCCCAAGCCGTTGCAGGAGCCGCACCCGCCCATCCTCATCGGCGGCGGGGGCGAGCAGCTCACGCTGCGGGTGGTCGCCCGGCTGGCCGACCGGTCCAACTTCGGCGGCAAGCCGGAGGAGTTCGCCCACAAGACCGACGTCCTGAAGCGCCACTGCGACGCCGTCGGCCGCGACTACGACGAGATCGAGAAGACCTGGTCGCCCGAGATCCACGTGCGCGAGAGCGAGGCCGAGCTGCGGGCCGTCGGCGGCTCCACGTTCGGAGAGCCGTTCGACAGCTGGCAGGCGGGCAACCTCGTGGGCACGCCCCAGCAGGTGATCGACAAGATCGCCGCGTACCGGGAGATGGGGGTCGGTTCGATCATCGCGTGGTGCCGGGACTACCCCGCGCTGGACACGCTCACCCTGGTGGGGGAGCAGGTCATCCCCGCCTTCCGGTAGTGATCTCACTTACCGTGACGAGTTTCACGGTTTCAAACGCCATGCGTGGTCTCTAGCCTGTACGGAAACCTGACAGCGTAAGGCTGTCGGGAACGCTCGTTGCAGCCAAGGCTGGGCCTCTCGCTGGGGGGTTCCACGGGCGGGCACACGCTGGGTGACCCCGTCGCGGGGTCGCTGGACGCGCGCGCCCCCGTGTCGCTGAGACGGGCCCGTCCTGCCCGCGACCACGAGGCCTCGCACCCCCATGTCGGAGCATGCCCCCACCGCCGGACGGCGGCCCCGCCGCCGCGTCCTCAGCGCCATCCTCGGAGCGGCCCTGGCCCTCACCGCCGCCAACCTGCTGCCCGGTCCGTTCGACCACGCGGCCGGCGCCCAGCCGGTCCCGGCCGGCTTCGCCGGGGTGACCCGCTACTTCGGAAGGGGCGCCTACGACGGCATCCGGGCCGCGGTGGCCGCCACGCCCCGGTCGTGCGCGCTGGACGACGACACGCTGGCCGCCCTGGTCATGGCGCCCATCTTCAAGGAGGTGTCCGACGCCACGACGCCCGAGACCGCCCCCTCGCCGATGACCCTGTCGCGCTGGGACGAGTGGACCGGCGTGCGCTCGGGGTCCAACAACATGCACGCCAACTACGGGCTGTACCCCTTCGCGGACCCGGCCACCCCCTACCCCCGGGCCTACTGGACGCCGGGCATCGGCATCTTCCAGTACGACTCCGCGGGCGTCGGCGCCCCCTACACCGCCGCCGAGCTGATGGACGTGCAGTACATCGCGGGCGACGTGGCCGGGGGCATGGCCGGCCGCTACTGCGCCTCGGGCGGCGACGACTACGCCCGCCGGGCCGCGGCCTGGCAGCCCTGGAGCGGGCTGGGCGGCATCGCCAAGAGCGAGGCCCTGTTCCAGGAGATGCTCGGCCTGGACGCTCCCGCCTGGTCGCGCATCGGGCTGGTCGACGGCATCGAGAACGGCGGCGGCATGGTCGCTCGCACCTGCGTGACCAGCGGCAAGACCCTCCCGTGCTGGTACATCGACCCGTCCAAGGCCGAGGGCGCCAACTGGTGGGCCCTCGACGACCCGTCGGGCGGCGCGCCCGGTTCGGGCGAAGCGCCGCTGCCGGCGCCGTTCTACGTGATCGAGCGGGACGGCTTCGAGGAGCGCCACTTCATGTCCATCGACACCGGGTACCCGCAGAACCTGGCGGGCCGCCGCCAGCTGGGACTCAACGCGCGGCCCCGCGACGGCCAGCCCGGCTCGGGCATCCAGTGGTACGACGCGTCGGACGTGTGCGACACCGCCCGCCCCGAGATGGGCTGCGCTCCGCCCTCGCCGCCGGCGGCACCCGTGGAAGGTGAGACCGCAGCCGCGCCCCTGCCAACCGACCCCCAGCTGGCGCCGGCTGGCGACGCGGCTCCGCCGATCCTGCGGGGGACGCCGCTCACGGTCGAGGAGATGCTCGGTTCGCTGCGGCTCCCTGCCGAGGGCGGGCTCGGCAATATTCCAGTCTTCTGAGCCGAACCCTGTATCACCGGGCGCGGCCGCGGCTCTTTAGGGGTGACGGAATGCGACCGGGATGTGCGGCCCGGACGACCGGCGGGCGGGACACGCGACAACGGGGTCGCGTAGTCCCGCCGCGGCGGTCCTAGGCTCGATCGGCGTGAAGCCCAGTCCGCCGACCCGCTTCCTGCTCGCCAGCGCGGCGGCCGCGGCCGTGACCGCCTCGGCGCTGCGGCCGGCCGACCGCTACGGGCCGGGGGCCTCGCCCGCCTTCGCCCTCGGGGTGCCGACGGAAGAGCTGCCGCTCCACGCGGGGGTCGTGCAGGCGGCGCTGCTCGCCCTGCTGGCCCGCGGCGGCGGGGCGCGGGGCCTGCGCGGCGCCCTGGGCCTCGGGCTGGGCGCGGCCTCGGCCGCGGGCCTGTGGCGCTTGTACCGCGACGCCCAGGCCTCCCAGCAGGTGCTGGAGGACGCCCTGGTCGAGGGCCTGGGGCCCGACTACCGGACGGCCATCGGAGCGGACTACCTGCCGGCGCCCGAAGCCGAACTCACCCGCCGGTCGGTGGTGATGCCGGACTTCAGGTCCCGGCGCCGCTACGTCGCCGCCGCGGGTCGCGACCTGTCCTACGGCGACGCCGGCCGCCGCAACCACCTCGACGTGTGGAAGCGGGTCGACCTGCCCGACGGCGCGCGGGCCCCGGTGCTGCTCCAGGTCCACGGCGGCGCTTGGGTCATGGGCCAGAAGCACGGCCAGGCCCACCCGCTCATGGCGCACCTGGCCGAGCGGGGCTGGGTGTGCGTCACCATCAACTACCGGCTGAGCCCCCGGGCCACCTGGCCCGACCAGATCGTGGACGTCAAGCGGGCCATCGCCTGGATCAAGGACAGCATCGCCGACCACGGCGGCGACCCCGCCTTCCTCACCATCACCGGCGGATCGGCGGGGGGCCACCTGTCGTCGCTGGCCGCGCTCACGCCCAACCTGGCCGAATACCAGCCCGGATTCGAGGACGCCGACACCCGCGTCCACGCCGCCGTGCCGTTCTACGGCGTCTACGACATGACCGACGCGGCGGGCACGGGCAACCGCGCGCTGGTGCCGCTGCTGGCTCAGCGGGTGTTCAAGACCCGCCTGGAGGACGACCGCGCCACGTGGGAGCTGGCCTCGCCCATCACCCACGCCGGCCCGGGCGCGCCGCCGTTCTTCGTCCTCCACGGCACCAATGACACGGTGGTGCCGGTGGAGGCCGCGCGCGAGTTCGTCGAGCGCATGCGCGCCGGCTCCCGCGAGCCGGTGGTGTACGCCGAGCTGCCCCGGGCGCAGCACGCGTTCGACGTGTTCCCCTCGGTGCGAGCGCACCACACGGTGCACGCGGTGGAGCGGTTCCTCGCCGTGGCCCGCTCGCGGGCCGGCCGCCCGGCGGCGCCGGTCACCCTCCGCAGCTGACCGGCGGCAGGGCGCCTGATCAGGCCAGGCTGGTGCTGGCCACCGCCAGGCGGGCGATCACCGCGGGGAGCAGCGGGTCGTCAGCCGTGGCCAGGCGGCGGGCCTGGTCCAGCACCTCGGTGTCGTAGGGGTGGACCATGGCAAAGCGCAGGGCGCCGGAGGTTCCGCCCTCGTGCAGCAGCGCGGTGCGCAATGCCACATCGATCTGGTAGCGCTGCGCGATCAGGAAGGGCGACTCGCTGTCCCGCAGGAGCTGGCCGGCGTAGAGCCGGGTGGCCCCGTCCACGTCGCCGACGTCGAGGCGCTCCTGGAGCTCCACCGCGTCCACCCGCGTGGTCAGCGTGAGCCGGTAGGGGCGGGAGTGGAGGTGCCCGCGCAGCCGCCGGCGCAGGCGCGACAGCTCGGCCTTCAGCGTGCCGAGCAGCACCGACCGGTCACCGTAGAGCCGACCGTGCAGCGTGCCGAGGCTGGCGCTGTCGCAGAGGGCCAGGATGGTGAGGATCTCGAACTGGCGCTGGGTGAGGCGCAGCGGCTGGCCGTCCAGCAGCGCGACGGGGTCCCCGAGCACCCTCAGGTCGAGCACGGGCTCGGCGGGGGCGTCCTGGGCCCGCATCTCGACCTCGATGAGCCGGGCCATCGTGGCCACCGTGGTCAGGCCCAGCGGGTTGGCCCGCCGCCAGGACGTGGACATGCTGATCACCCCGAGCTGGGTGCCGTCGGGGGCGTGGACCGGGGCGCCGTAGCACACCCAGTCGTTCACTCGGCCGAGCCAGTGCTCGGTGGCGAAGACCGTGACCGGCCGGTCGGCCGCCAGCGCGGTCCCCATCCCGCAGGTGCCCGCGACGGCCTCGTGCCACATCCCGCCGGGTACGAACCCGATGTCGTCAGCGCCGTCACGGAGCCAGCGGGGGACCTGCCGCCACAGCACCCGGCCTTCCTGGTCGGCGATGGAGGCGGCCAGGTCGCTGGATCGGGCCGCCTGATCGAGCTGGGCGATCAGGCCGGCCGCGGCTCGCCGGATGGGGGAGTCCTGCCAGCGTTCGTGCGAGTCGTCGGCGGGATCGATGGGGGCGCTCCGGCGACCGGGGTCGAGCGGGAGGCAGCGTTGCCACGACGCGTGGACCACAGGATCGACCAGCGA
>DASRJN010000731.1:0-4958 GCA_035649455.1 Acidimicrobiales bacterium | reverse complement strand
CGCACCGTCGTGGTCGACCGGGACCCGGCAGGGGCGATCCACGAGGCGCTGCGCAAGCTGGACAACGACGTCGCGTGCATGGCGACGCACGGCCGGGCGCGCTCGGCGGCCGTGCTGGGCTCGGTGGCGATCGAGGTGGCCACGCGCGGCCGCGATCCGCTCATCCTGGTCTGCTCCTACCTGGAGCAGCCCCGGCGCTCGGCCGGCGTGGTGGCGTGCGTCGACGACAGCCCGGCCTCGGCGGCACTCGTCGCCACCGCCATGAGGTGGGCCGACCTGCTCGGCGAGTCATGCGTCGTGCTCACCGTGGCCGAGCAGGCGCCCGAGCCCGTGACCGGCGGTCCCATCCGGCGCCTGTTCGGTCCCGACGGTGACGCCGAGGCCTATCTCGCCGCGCTGGTCGAGCCGTTCCGGGCCGCCGGCCACGCAGTCGAAACCCTGGTGGTCTACGACCCGGTCAGCGTGTGGGGCGGGCTGTACCGCTACCTGGTCGACCATCCCGCCACCCTCGTCGCCACCAACACCCGATCGTGGACGGGCCTGCGCCGGCTGGTGTTCGGGAGCGTGGCGGCGTCCATCGTGCGGCACAGCCCGTCCCCCGTGCTGGTCGTGCCGCGGACCGGTCGGGAGGCGCCGTCTTGACCGCCGATGCATCCGTGGTGGTGTGTCCGAACTGCGGGCGCAAGAACCGCGTGCCCGCCGCCGCCGCCGGGACGCCCAGCTGCGGTCATTGCCACAACCCGCTGCCCTGGATCGTCGACGCCGGCGACGACTCCTTCGCCGAGCGGGTGGAGCAGGCCCGGATGCCGGTGCTCGTGGACCTGTGGGCGCCGTGGTGCGGCCCGTGCCGTGCCGTCAGCCCCGCCCTCGAGAACCTGGCGCGTGATCGTGCCGGCCGCATCAAGCTCGTGAAGGTCAACGTCGACGAGTCGCCCGCGATCGCGGCCCGGTTCGGCGTCCAGGGGATACCCACGCTGCTGGTGCTCGACAAGGGGACGGTGGTGACGCGCCAGACGGGCGCGGCACCCGAGGCCGCTCTGCGTCAATGGCTCGACCAGGCGCTCGACACGCTCGCTGAGCGGGCGGGATGAGGCCCTGCCGTGTCGGAGCAACAGAGCGACGCCGCCCCCCGTGACGCCGAGACGGCCCCGGCGGGCCCCGCCCCGCCGGCCGAGACCCCGGACGTCTACGGCGCGTACCCGCGGCTGAGCGAGCACCAGATCGCTGCGCTGGCCGACTGCGGCGAGCGGCGGCCCACGCGGGCGGGCGAGGTGCTCTACCGGGAGGGTGAACCCCAGCACCAGTTCTTCGTGATCCTGAATGGCATGGTGGCCGTCGTCGAGGAGCTGGACGGTGACGAGCAGCTGCTCGGCCTCCACGGCCCCGGCCGGTTCCTCGGGGAGATCAGCCTGCTCACCGGCGAGGCGGCCTTCGTCAGCGCGGTCGTCCGCGTGCCCGGCGAGGTGCTCGCCGTGCCCCTCCCCGAGCTGCGCCGTCTCGTCACCGAGGACACGACGCTCGGCGACCTCGTGCTCCGTGCCTTCGTGATCCGGCGGTCCATCCTGATCGAGGTCGGCACCGGCCTCCGGATCGTGGGCTCCTGCTTCCTGCCGGAGACCCGCCGCCTGATCGAGTTCGCCGCCCGCAACCGGCTACCGCACCGCTTCGTCGACCTCGAGCGGGATTCGGCCGCCGAGACGCTGCTGCGGGAGCTCGGCATCTCACCGGACGACACGCCGGTCGTCATCTGGAAGGGTCAGGTCCTGCGCAACCCGAGCCCGGCCGAGCTGGCCCGCGTCGTCGGCTTGCCGGCTCCGCACGCGGGACGGGTCGCCTGTGACCTGCTCATCGTGGGCGCCGGCCCGGCCGGCCTGGCGGCGGCGGTGTACGGCGCGTCCGAGGGCCTCACCACGATCGTGCTGGACGCGATCGCCACCGGGGGCCAGGCCGCCGGGTCGCCCAGGATCGAGAACTACCTCGGGTTCCCGGCCGGCCTGCCTGGCGCCGAGCTGGCGGAGCGGGCGATGATCCAGGCCGAGAAGTTCGGTGCCCGACTCCAGTACCCGGCGTCCGCCGCCGCGCTCGAGCAGGGGGACGGGCACCATGCCGTGCGACTCGACGGCGGCTCGACGGTCAGCTCGCGCACCGTCGTGATCGCCACCGGAGCCCGCTACCGGAAGCTCGACGTGCGTCGTCTCGAGGACTTCGAAGGCACCAGCGTGTACTACGCGGCCACGCCGGTCGAGGCCCGCATGTGCGCCGGCGAACCGGTCGTCGTCGTCGGCGGCGGGAACTCGGCCGGGCAGGCGGCGCTGTTCCTGGCCCGGCACACGCCCCGGGTGTCCCTCCTCGTCCGTCACGGCGACCTCGAACGGGACATGTCCCGTTACCTGGCCCAGCGGATCCGCGGCGACCCGCACATCGAGGTGCACACGAACTGCGAGCTACGGGACCTCCTCGGCGACAAGGCGCTGGACGCCGTGGTGATCGAGGAGCGGGACACGGGCGGTCGCCGGGAGGAGCAGGCCCGGGCGGTGTTCGTTTTCATCGGCGCCGAGCCGCACACCGCCTGGCTGGGCGGCCAGGTGGCGCTCGACGACGACGGCTTCGTGGTCACGGGACTCGACCGGCCGCACGACGACGGGGAAACCCCCGGCTGGCCGCTGGGTCGCGCGCCGTACCCGCTCGAGACCAGCTGTCCCGGCGTGTTCGCCGCCGGTGACGTGCGCAGCGGCGCGGTTCGCCGGGTCGCATCGGCCGTCGGTGAGGGTGCCATGGCGGTGCGGTTCATCCACCAGTACCTGGCCGACGTGGGCGCCGCCTCAGAGGCCCGGGGTGTCGCCGGCCCGGCCGCCGGCTCCCGAGCGCTGACGCCCGAGCCCCGCTAGGGCAGCTCGTCGAGCAGGTCGGCCACCGAGTCGACCACTCGTGAGGGCACGTAGGGATGGCGGCCGGCCTCCGCCGCGGTGGAGACGCCCGAGAGCACCAGCACCGTCCGGAGCCCCGCCTCCAGCCCGGCGACCACGTCGGTGTCCATCCGGTCGCCGACGATGGCGGTCGCCTCCGAGTGGGCGTCGAGGCGGTTGAGCGCGGTGCGGATCATCAGCGGGTTGGGTTTGCCCACGAAGTAGGGGGCCACGCCGGTGGCCCGGCTGATCAGGGCGGCGACCGCCCCCGTGGCCGGGAGGGGTCCACTGGGGCTGGGGCCCGTCGGGTCGGGATTGGTGGCGATGAACCGGGCGCCTCCCTCGATGAGCCCGATGCCCTTGGCGATGCGCTCGAAGCTGTAGGTGCGGGTCTCGCCCAGCACGACATAGTCGGGGTTGTGCTCGGTCTGGACGTAGCCGATCTCGTACAGCGCGGTGGTGAGGCCGGCCTCGCCGATCGTGAAGGCCGAGCCGCCCGGCCGCTGGTCGTCCAGGAAGCGGGCGGTGGCCAGCGCCGAGGTCCAGATGTCGTCCTCGGTCACGTCGACCCCGCTGATCCGCAGCCGGGCCGCCAGGTCTCGGGGCG
This sequence comes from Acidimicrobiales bacterium, assembly GCA_035649455.1. Classification (GTDB taxonomy): domain Bacteria; phylum Actinomycetota; class Acidimicrobiia; order Acidimicrobiales; family VFJN01; genus ZC4RG19. Next base: position 1,445 of record DASRJN010000731.1, on the reverse strand, counting down.
TGTATCTCGAGTTGTTGGTGAGGACGAGGAATGGCGTGCCATTGGCGCGGAGCCGGGCCAGGAACTCGGCCGAGCCCTCGATCGGCTCCTCCTCGCGCACGATCACGCCGTCCATGTCGATCAGCCACGTCCGGATCTCGTGGGCGGACATGGCCGCAGCGTATGTGCCCGGCCCTCGGCCCCCCGTGGTCCCGGCGGGGGTCGATCCGGTTCTAGGACGCGGCGCCGGCCGTCGACCGCACGTCGCGCCACCCGGGCGGGCGGTCGTTTGTGCGTCGCCGCCCATGGCGAGAGTCGAACCAGCATGGGTGGATGGCGCTGAACCCTCGCTGAAAGCCCAGATCGCGGGCGGACAGGGAGAGAACGCCGCCGGTCGCCAGGTTCACGCGATCACGGGGTGCCGTCGCTCGACCGGGCCGCGCATGGTGACGGGCGAAAGACACCCCACCGAGGACGACGACCGGGAGGGGGAGCGTCGATGGCCACGCCGGAGTACGTCCCCGAGCCCGCTCTGGTCAGGGTGAGGATCACCGACTTCGCCGGCATACCCCCGCCCCGGCGACTGCCACCACGCCCGGACGGGATGCTCGTTCCGCCCCAGGAGCCCGGCTTCGGCGTCCCGTGTCCCGACGCAGGCTACGGCTTCCTGCTGGGCCATCAGTTCGATCCGCGGCTCGTCGTCGATCCGGCCGAGAACCGCGAGGACGCGCACCGGGCGGCGGCGACGCTCGGTGTCAGGCGTGCCGGTCGGGCCGGGCGGGCCCCCCAGGCCGACGACATCGAGGTCGGCCAGGCGCTGTTGGGCTACGACGGCACCGCACCCGAGTGGTTCGTCGCGTGGCGCACGACCCGGCTGCAGGGGATCTCCCGGGATGCCGATCTCAGCCAGTGGCTGGCGGACACAGCCGAGGAGGGCGTCGGCATCACCGACGTACCGCCACGGGAGGAGCTGGTGCGGTGGTGGACCCAGCTCGCGTCGACGACGCCGCCGCCACCTATACACGTCCGACCACCGAACCCCGAGGGTGGATGAGGCCCGGCATGGCTGTCGACGAAGACCGGCTCGCCCGGACGTCGTCGTGCACCGGCACCCCGGCGAGCGGTCGCAGCCCGGCGACGACGTCACCGCGCTGACCAGTACCTGGTGGTCGCCTGGCTGCTGGCCACGATCGGTGGCGGTGGGCACGGGTTCGCCAGCGACGAGGCCGTCCGCCAGGCGGCCTACGGCTACCGCCAACGTGAGCGCCTTAGGCGGCACACCCGCACGCTCACAGGCCGTGGGCGCGGGCGCCACACGTGCTCGCGTAGAACCTCGACTACGAGATCGCGTGATGTGCGCGGCGGGGCGCCCGGCGCAGGATCATGACGACATGAGCGACCAAGGACCAGAGCTCCCGCGTTCGGAATGGCAAGCCCGGCTCGACGAGCTGACCAAGCAGCACGAA
>DASRJN010000730.1:0-11222 GCA_035649455.1 Acidimicrobiales bacterium | reverse complement strand
ATCGAGACGTCACGCGATGTCTCCCGCGTGCACGACCAGACCCGCCTGGCCCGGGCGGCGATCGGGCCGACAGGCGTGCTCAGCCGGCTCCAGGACGAGCGCACGTGGTCCGTGGTCGAGCTGTCGGGCGCCAGCTCGCTGATCACCTCGCCGGTCGCGGACTACGCCCAGGCCCGGAAGCAGACCAACGAGGCCATCGCCGCCTTCCGCAACACCCTCGACCACGAGGACGAGCGGGTGAGGCGGGCGTACGAGCCTGCGCTCGGCGACCTGGCGGACCTGACCGCCATCCGGGCCGCCATCGACGCCAACACCGCCCCCCGCGGCCTCGAACAGGCCCCGTTCGCCAACGACATCTACACCCGCTACGCCGACCTCATCCAGCCCTTCTTCGACGCCACCGACCGGGTCGCCCTGGCAGTCGACGACGCCGAGCTGCGGCAGTGGACCACGCTGGTGGGGCGAGCCGCCCAGCAGGTCGAGACCCTGGGCAACCTGGCCCGGCGAGTGATCATGGACGCCACCCTGGGCGACGGGATCAACCAGGCCGGCGAGATCGCGGCGGTCGACCAGCTCAAGACCGAGTTCGACCAGGCCACTCAGGAGTTCAGGCTGGCCGAGCAGCCGTTCTCCGACATAGTGCGGCCCAACTTCCCCGACGACCTGGTCACCGGCTTCCGGGAGAACGTGGACGCCGCCCTGGCCGGCCGCCAGGTCGACTTCGACCTCATGGCCAACAGCCTGAACGTGCCGGCCGACGAGGGGTTCATGGGCCTGCGCGACAGCCTGACCCGCGGGCTCAACGCCCGGGCCGACGAGCTCAACACCATGGCCGCCGCCCGTGAGCGGCTCTACGTCGGCCTGGCCGTCGTCACGCTGGCCGCCGCCCTGGTGCTGGCCTGGCTGGTGTCGCGCTCGATCACCAACCCGCTGCGCTCGCTGACCCGGCAGGCCGCCGAGATGGCCGAGCACCGGCTGCCCGAAGCGGTCGACCACATCCTCGACACCCCGCCGGGCGAGGACGTGGCCGTGCCCCACGTGGCCCCGGTCAGCGTCCAGACCCGCGACGAGGTGGCCGACGTGGCGGCCGCGCTCAACACGGTGCAGGACACCGCGCTCGACCTGGCCATCGAGCAGGCGGTGCTGCGCCGCAACATCGCCGACAGCTTCGTGAACCTGGGCCGCCGCAACCAGAACCTGCTCGGCCGCCAGCTCGACTTCATCACCGAGCTGGAGAGCCACGAGACCGACGCCGACACCCTCGCCGACCTGTTCCGGCTGGACCACCTGGCCACCAGAATGCGGCGCAACGCCGAGTCGCTGCTGGTGCTGGCCGGCTTCGACCCGCCTCGCAAGTGGGCCGCGCCGGTGCGCCTGTCGGACGTGATCCGCGCCGCGCTCGGCGAGGTCGAGGACTACCACCGGGTCAGCGTGCGCGACGTCGAGCCCGCCACCATCCTGGGCTCGGCCGCGGCCGACCTGGCCCACCTGCTCGCCGAGCTGGTGGAGAACGCGCTGGTGTTCTCGCCCCCCGACCAGAACGTGAACATCCGCGGCCGCCATCACCGGAACGAGCCGCAGGGCGGCGGCGCCTACACCTTGGCGGTCATCGACTCCGGGCTGGGCATGCCCGACGACGATCTGCGGGCGGCCAACCGCCGCCTGGCCGGCACCGAGAGCTTCACCATCGCCCCCTCCAAGTACCTGGGCCACTACGTAGCCGGGAACCTGGCCGCGCGCCACCGCATCCGGGTCAACCTGGGACACTCGCCGGGCAACGGGGTCACCGCCACCATCGCGCTGCCGCAGGACATGCTGACCGCCGAGCCGGTGGCCGGCGATCCCGTCACCCCGCCGCACGGCCAGCGGGCGGTGCGCCTGTCGCCGGGGATCCAGCTCCGCGGCCCCGACTCGCGCCCCACCCGGCGCCCGGTCATGCCCGCGGCATCGTCGGCCGCCGCCGCGGCGCGCAGCACCCAGACCGTCTGGCCCCGCACCCTGCCGCCCACGGCCGGCCCGTATCCCGCCCCGCCCGGCAACGGCGGGGCCGACCGCCCCGCGGACGCCCCGCGGGCGCGGCCCCCCACCCGCACGCCGCTCACGCCGGTGGAGGCCGAAGCCGACCTGCTGGCCTCCCTGCCCCGCTACGTCCCGCCGTCGCGGACCACGATCACGCCCCCGCCGCGGCGCGAGCCGTCGATAGCCAGCCGGGTGGCCGCCAGCCGGGCACCCGCGGCCGCGGCCCGCGCCGCGGTCCCGACGAGCCAGGTGCCGGACGAGGACCGGCCGCCGGCGGACGCCCCGCTCACCCGCCGGGTGGCGGGCGCCCAGATGCCCGACCTGAACGTGGTGTCCCTGCACGTGGATGGGCCGGAGGCTCGCGACGCCTCGCCGGAGGCGCGAACGGCCGCCACGGACATGCACGCCATGCTGACCAGCTTCAGCCAGGGCGTGGAGCGCGGCCTGGCCGAGTCCCGCGGCGGTTCCGGCTAGCTGAGCACGACCAGCCGGGCCTCGGTCATCTCCCGCACCGTGTAGTGCGGGCCCTCCCGGGTGTTGCCGCTGTCGCGCAGCCCGCCGTAGGGCTGCTGGTCGGCCCGCCAGGTGGGCACCTCGTTGACCAGCACGCCGCCGTAGTCCAGCCGCCGGGCGGCGGCCAGGGCCACGTCGAGGCGGGCCGTGAACACGGCCGCCTGCAGGCCGTAGCGGGTGTCGTTGGCCAGCGCGAGGGCCTCGTCCAGCTCGTCGTAGGCAGCCACTCCGACCAGCGGGCCGAAGACCTCGTCCGCGCACACCCTCATCTCGGGCTGGACGCCGGTGAGCACGGTGGGCCGCAGCACGCCGTCGTCGCCCACTTCGCCGCCTATCGCCACCTTGGCGCCGCCCTCGATCGCTTCGTCGATCCACTCCTTGACCCGGTTCGTGTCGCCGGCGGAGATCAGCGCCGACACGTCGGTGCTCTCGTCGAGCGGCGGCCCGACCACCAGGGTCGCCACCTGGTCGACCAGCTCGGCCACGAAGTCGTCGTGGATCGAGCGATGGACGTAGATCCGCTGCGACGAGATGCACGACTGCCCCGCGTGCGAGAACCCCGCCAGCTTGAGCTTGGCCGCCGCGGCGCGCCAGTCGCCGTCGGCCTCCACGATCACCGGGCTGTTGTTGCCCAGCTCCAGGCTGACCTTCTTGCGGGGCGCCTTGGCCCGGATGGACCAGCCCACCGGCGGGCTGCCGGTGAAGGTGATCATGGCCACGTCCTCGTGCAGCACCAGCGGGTCGCCCACCGCGCCGCCCGAGCCGGTGACGACGTTGAGCCACCCCGGGGGCAGGCCGCACTCGTCCAGCAGCAGCGTGGCCAGGGCCAGGGCCGACAGCGGCGTCTGGCTGGCCGGCTTGAGCACCACCGGGCAACCGGCGGCGATGGCCGGCGCCACCTTGTGGGCCACCAGGTTGAGCGGGAAGTTGAACGGGCTGATGGCCCCGACCACGCCGATCGGGACGCGCAGGGTGAAGCCCAGCTTGCCCTCGCCCGGGGCGGACGCCTCCAGCGGGACCATGTCCCCGGTGAGGGAACGGGCCTCGACCGCGCTGAAGCGGAAGGTGTCGACGGCGCGGGCCGCCTCGACCCGGGCGGTCTTGAGCGGCTTGGCCGCCTCGGCGGCGATGGTGCGGGCGAAGTCCTCCTGGCGCTCGGCCAGCAGGGCTGCGGCCCGGTCCAGGATGACCGCCCGGGCGTGGGCCGGCAGCGGCTCGGCCAGCCGGCGGCGGGCCGCGGCCACCGCCCGGTCGACGTGGCCCGCGTCGCAGGACGGGACGCGGCCGACCTCGCTCCCGTCGTAGGGCGAGCTCACCACGATCTCGTCGTCGGTGGTGACGCGGTCGGCTCCGATGGGTACGGCGGTGACCTCGGGCATGCTGCACTCCTCGCGACAGGCGTCCACTGCTGGTTCTACCCGCTGGCGGCTACCGTCCGGCACCGACATGGCAACGTATCCCTTCCTCGACTGGCCCGGCCCCCTGGCGTTCGCCCACCAGGGCGCGCATGTGGAGGGCGGCCCGGGCGAGAACACCATGGCTGCGTTCGAGGCCGCGGTGGGGCTCGGCTACCGCTACCTGGAGACCGACGCCCACGCCACCGCCGACGGCGTGCTCGTGGCGTTCCACGACGACCAGCTCGACCGGCTCACCGACCGGCAGGGAGTCATCGCCGACCTGACGTGGTCCGAGGTCAGCCGGGCCCGGGTGCGCGACGGCGAGGGCGTCCCGCTGCTGGAGGACGTGCTCAAGACCTGGCCGGACGTGCGGGTGAACGTCGACCCCAAGCACGACGCCGCGGTCGTCCCGCTCATCGACCTGGTGCGCCGGCTGGGCGTGCTCGACCGCGTGTGCTTCGGGGCCTTCTCCGACCGGCGCCTGAGCCGCCTGCGCGACGCGCTGGGCCCGGGCGCGTGCACGTCGATGGGGCCCCGGCAGGTGGGGCGGCTGGTGGCCGCGGCCCGGCGCCTGCCGTCGGGGAGCTTCACTGCCGCCTGCGTCCAGGTCCCGGTGCGCCAGGGGCGGATCCCGCTGGTGACCGAGCGCTTCCTGAAAGCGGCCCACGATCGGGGCCTGCCGGTGCATGTGTGGACCATCAACGACGCCGACGAGATGCGCCGGCTGCTCGACCTGGGGGTGGACGGGATCATGACCGACCGGCCCGACGTCCTGAAGGACGTGCTCACCGAGCGCGGGAGCTGGGTCTCCTGACCGCGGTGGTGCCCGACGCCGAGCTGGAGGCGCTGTACCGGGCTCTGCTGCTCCCCCGCGCCATCGAGGACAAGATGCTGGCCCTGCTGCGGCGCGGCCAGCTGTCCAAGTGGTTCTCCGGCATGGGCCAGGAGGCGATCTCGGTCGGGCTGGTGGCGGCGCTGCGGCCCGACGACTGGATCCTGCCGGTGCACCGCAACCTGGCCGTGTTCACCGGCCGGGGGATGGACCTGGGTGTGCTGTTCCGCCAGCTGCTGGGGCGGGAGGGCGGCTACACCGGCGGTCGGGACCGCACGTTCCACTTCGGCTCGCTCGACCACCACGTGGTGGGGATGATCAGCCACCTGGGGGCCATGGCCCCGGTGGCCGACGGGCTCGCGCTGGCGGCCCGGCTGCGAGGCGAGGACCGGGTGGCCGCGGTGCTGGTGGGCGACGGCGCCACCAGCGAGGGCGACGTGCACGAAGCCATGAACCTGGCCGCGGTGTGGGGCCTCGGCGTGCTGTTCGTCATCGAGAACAACCACTGGGGCCTGTCCACGCCGACGTCCGAGCAGTACGCCTGCGCCCACCTCGTGGACCGGGCCGCGGGCTACGGCATGCCCGGGGAGATCGTCGACGGCAACGACGTCGTGGCGGTGCACGACGCGGTCACGCGGGCCGCGGCCCGGGCCCGGGAGGGCGGCGGGCCCACGCTGCTGGAGTGCAAGACCTACCGGATGCGCGGCCACGAGGAGGCGTCGGGCACCGACTACGTGCCGGTCGAGCAGCTGGCCGCGTGGGTGGCCCGCGACCCCATCGCCCGGGTCGAGTCCCGCCTGGACGCCCAGGGCCTGCTGCCCCCCGACCGCCGCCAGCGGCTGGCGGCGGAGGTACGGGCCGAGGTCGACGCCCAGGTGGCCGAGGCGCTGGCCGCGCCGGAGCCCGAGACCGACCAGGCCACCGAGGAGTCCCGGGCCTACGCCCCCGCGGCGCCCTTGCGCCGCGCCCCGGCCGCGGTCGTCGCACCGCCGGGCCACGCGCCGGAGGCCCGCTACATCGACGCGGTCAACGACGCCCTGCGCACCGCGCTGGCGGCCGACGACCGCGTGGTGCTGCTGGGCCAGGACATCGCCGGCTACGGCGGGGTGTTCAAGGCCACCGAGGGCCTGGCCGACGAGTTCGGGACCGACCGGGTGCGCAACACGCCGATCGTGGAGTCGGGTGCCATCGGCGCCGCGCTCGGCCTCGCCCTCGACGGGTTCCGGCCGGTGGTCGAGATGCAGTTCGGCGACTTCGTGAGCTGCGGCTTCAACCAGCTCGTCAACAACGTGGCGACGACGCGGTACCGCTGGGACGCCCCGGTGCCGCTGGTGGTGCGCCTCCCGGTGGGCGGCGGCCTCGGCGCCGGCCCGTTCCACTCGCAGAACGTGGAGGCCTGGTTCTGCCACGTCTCCGGCCTCAAGGTGGTGGCCGCCGCCACTCCGGCCGACGCCAAGGGCCTGCTGCTGGCCGCGCTCGACGACGGCAACCCGGTGCTGGTCCTCGAGCACAAGAAGCTGTACCGCAGCGCCAAGGGCCCGGTCCCTCCCGGTCACCACGTCGAGCCCCTGGGCCACGCCCACATCGCCCGCGCCGGCACCGACGCCACCGTCGTCACCTACGGCGCCGGTGTGGCGTGGGCCCTGGCCGCCGCCGATACGGTCGCCGCCGAGGACGGCCACGAGGTGGAGGTCATCGACCTGCGCTCCCTGCGCCCGTGGGACCGCCCCACGGTCCTCGACTCGGTACGCCGCACCTCCCGGGCCCTGGTGGCCCACGAAGCCCCCCTCACCGGCGGCTTCGGCGCCGAGATCGCCGCGGTCATCGGCCAGGAGGCCTTCGCCTGGCTCGACGCGCCCGTCAGCCGGGTGGCCGGCACGGACTCGCCCATCCCGTTCGCCCCCACGCTGGAGCGCTCCTGGTCGGCGGAAGGCCGCGTCCTCCCCGCCCTGCGGGCCCTCCTGGCCTTCTAAGCCTCCAGGCGCGAGGGCAGGCCGAAGGCGGGGAACAGCTCGGGGTACACGAAGTTGTGATGGCCGACGATCTTGCCCCCGGACACCTCGATCACCTGGATGGCCCACGGCTCCCAGACGCCTTCGCCCACCTTGTGGTAGTTGCCGAAGCCACCGGTGCCGTTGACCGCGACGGGGAGCAGGCGGCCGTCGCGGCAGACGCTGCCCTCGCCCAGGAAGAAGGCGGCCATCTCCTCGGGGCCCTCCAGCCAGACGTCCCAGGGAGGCATGGACATGACCACGTCCTCGCGGACCAGGCCCACCAGGTCGCTGATGTCGTAGCGCTCGAAGGCGTCGACGTAGCGGGTCAGCAGGGCCTGGTGCTCGGGGTCGACGGTCGAGTCGAGGGGATCGGTGCGGTGCTCGGCCAGGGTGGCCCGGGCCCGCTGGAGCGCACTGTTGACCGAGGCCACGCTGGTGTCGAGCAGCTCGGCGGCCTCCGACGCCTGCCAGCGCAGCACCTCGCACAGGATGAGCACGGAGCGCTGGCGGGCGGGCAGGTGCTGCAGCGCGGCCACGAACGCCAGGCGGACGGACTCGCGGGCCGCGGCCACCTCGGCGGGGTCGGTGTCCAGGCGGATGACCCGCTCGTCGGCCACGGGCTGGACGAAAGCGTGCTCGGGTTGGTAGCGCTCGCTCAGCACGATCTCGGCGGTGGGGCTGGACGGCCCCATCTCCATGGGCCGGGCCCGGCGCTGGGGGCTGCGCACCATGTCGATGCACACGTTGTTGGCGATGCGGTACAGCCAGGACCGCAGCGAGGAGCGGCCCTCGAAGCCGTCGATGGCGCGCCAGGCCCGCACCATCGTCTCCTGTACCGCATCCTCTGCCTCGGACCCCGAGCCCAGCATGCGGTAGCAGAAGCCGGTGAGCTCCGTGCGGTGGGCCTCTAGCGCCGCCTCCAGGTCGCTCCGGGGATCGGCCCCGGTCACTGCGTGCCGTGTGGCCATAGGGGCACGATCGTAAACGCTGGCGGTGGGATGTCCGACAGACGTTTGCATCAGCAAGTACCTCCGCTGCATTCGGGCAACAGATCGGCGAGGCCGCACAGCTCCAGAAGGGCGCGCAGCTCGGGGGAGGGGCGGTAGAGGCAGACGACCCCGCCGCGGCGGCGCACCTGGAGGGTGAGTCGAGCCAGCCGGTCGAGCAGCGCCAGGTCCACGCGCCCGGCGTCGGGGCGCGCCAGGCTGACCGGTTCACCGTCGATCAGCAGCACGGCCGTGTCCACGCCTCCAGGACGATGCACGGGCACAAGACTCATCGATGCGCGAACATGTGTTCGTGTCCGGCACCCCAACGGCCGGAGAGGCGACCATCCTGCACGCCGACCTCGATGCCTTCTACGCGTCGGTCGAGCAGCGCGACGATCCCCGCCTGCGCGGCCGGCCGGTGATCGTGGGCGGCGGCGGGGTCGTGCTGGCGGCCAGCTACGAGGCCAAGGCGTTCGGCGTCCGCACTGCCATGGGCGGCGGCGCGGCCCGCGGCCTGTGCCCCCGGGCGGTGTTCGTCCGGCCCCGCATGGAGGCCTACTCCGCGGCCAGCAAGGCCGTGTTCGCGGTGTTCGAGGACACCACGCCGCTGGTCGAAGGCCTGTCCATCGACGAGGCCTTCCTCGACGTCGGCGGGCTCCGCCGCATCGCCGGCCCGCCGGTGGACATCGCCCGGCGGCTCCGGCGCGAGGTGGCGGACCGGGTGGGCCTACCCATCACGGTGGGCGTGGCCCGCACCAAGTTCCTGGCCAAAGTGGCCAGCGGCGTAGCCAAGCCCGACGGGCTGCTGGTGGTGCCGCCGGAGGCCGAGCTGGACTTCCTGCACCCGCTGCCGGTGCAGCGCTTGTGGGGCGTGGGCAAGGTCACCGCGGCCAAGCTCGGTGCCCGGGGCATCACCACGGTGGGCGATGTGGCCGCGCTGCCCGAGGCGGCGCTGGTGGCCATGCTGGGCCCCGGCTCCGGCCACCACCTGCACGCCCTGGCGCACAACCGCGACCCCCGACCGGTGGTGGTGGGCCGCCGGCGGCGCTCGATCGGCGCGCAGCGGGCCCTGGGCCGCTCGCCGCACCGGCCGGGCGCAGTGGACGAGGCGCTGGTGGGGCTGGTCGACCGGGTCACCCGCCGCATGCGGGCCGCGGGCCGGGTCGGCCGCACGGTCATGCTCCGCCTGCGCTTCGACGACTTCTCCCGGGCCACCCGCTCGCACACGCTGGACCGGGCCACCGCCCACACCCCCACCATCCTGGCCACCGCCCGCGACCTGCTGGGGGGCGCCGGCACGCTCATCCGCCAGCAGGGGATCTCGCTGGTCGGCATCTCCGTCGCCAACCTCGCCGACGACCGGGCCGTCCAGCTCGCCCTGCCGTTCGGCCGGGCCAGCGGCGAGGCGCTCGACGCCGCCCTGGACGCGGTGCGCGAGCGCTTCGGGACCGGCGCCGTCACGCGGGCCGTGCACCTCGGGCGCGACCCGGGGCTGTCGGTGCCGATGCTGCCCGACTAGCCCGAGACGGCGCGGACGGCCTCGGTCAGCACGGCGAGGCCGTGGTCGATCTCGTCGTCGCTGACCGTGAGCGGCGGGACGAGGCGGAGCACGTTCTCGTCGGGACCACAGGCGAGGACGATGACCCCCGCGGCCAGGCACGCGGCGCACACGGCGTCGGTGACCGCCTTGCCGGCCAGCTCGACGCCGACCATCAGGCCGATCCCGCGGATGTCCCGCACCCGGGGGTCGCCGCCCAGCTCATGGCGGAGGTGGCCGACGATCCGATCGCCGAGGGTGGCGACCCGGGCGTACAGGTCCTCGCTCTCCAGCACGTCGAGCGTGGCCAGGGCGGCGGCGCACGCCACCGGGTTGCCGCCGAAGGTCGAGCCGTGGGTGCCGGTGGGCCACCGCTCCAGGAGGGCGCGAGGCGCGACGATGCCGCCCAGCGGCAGGCCCGAGGCGATGCCCTTGGCGAACAGCAGGACGTCCGGGCGGATGCCGTAGGCCTCGGCTGCGAACGGGCGGCCGGTGCGACCCACGCCGCACTGGACCTCGTCGAAGACGAGCAGGATGCCGTGCGCGTCGCAGCGGGCGCGCAGGCCGGCCAGCCAGGCGCGCGGCGGCGGGACGTAGCCCCCCTCGCCCAGGACGGGCTCGACCACCATGGCCCCGATGTTGCCGGGCGGGGCCTGGAGCGAGAGCAGGCGGTCGAGCTCGGCCAGCGCCGACTCCACCGCCGCGTCGGGCGTGGCGTGCTCGTGGGGCACGCAGTAGGGGGCGTGGTAGACGCTGGGCAGCAGCGGCTCGTAGCCCTCGCGGTAGCGGCCCTTCGCCGTCGTCAGCGAGGTGGCGGCCAGGGTGCGGCCGTGGAAGCCGCGGCGGAAGGCGATGATCCCGGGCCGGCCGGTCACCTTGCGGGCCAGCTTGAGGGCACCGTCCACCGCCTCGGCGCCCGAGTTGCAGAAGAAGACCTGCGGGGCGTCGAAGAACGGGCACAGGGCCCCGATGCGCTCGGCCAGCTCGATGTTCCAGGGGTGGTGGACCACCACGGAGGTGTGGATGAGCGTGGCCGCCTGGGTGGCGATGGCCTCGACCACGCGGGGATGGGCGTGGCCGGTGGTGTTCACCGCGATGCCGGCACCCAGATCGAGGTAGCGGCGGCCCTCGACGTCGACGAGCCACGAGCCCTCGCCCCGGGCCGCCACCACGTCGTAGTAGCGGGGCAGCACTCCGGCCAGCGCCTCGTGGTCGCGGGCCAGCCACGCCGCCGTGGTCTCTGCGGTCACGGTGGTCACGAGCCCTCCAAGGGGTGGGTGTCGATCTGGGCCTTCTGCAGCCGGCCCGAGTAGTCGACGTAGACCGTCTTGAGCTGGCTGAACTGCTCGATGCCGCGGGTGCCGGCCTCCCGGAAGCCGTTGCCGGTGTGCTTGGTGCCGCCGAAGGGCAGCGGGATCTCGGCGCCGATCGTGGGGGCGTTGACGTAGACGATGCCCGTGTCGATGCCGTCCACCGCCTGCAGGGCGGCGTTGATGTCCCGGGTGTAGACCGCGGCGGACAGGCCGTACTCGACGCCGTTGACGACCTCCAGCGCGCTGTCGAGGTCCGCCGCCTCGATCACGGCCAGGACCGGGCCGAACGCCTCCTCGCGGGCGATGCGGTGATGGGCCTCGACGCCCGTGAGCACTGTGGGGGCGAAGAAGGCGCCCCCACAGCCCTCGACCGTGACCGCCTGGCCGCCGGTGGCCACCGCCGCCCCCTCGTCGACGGCGGTGGCCACCATCTGGGCGATCCGCTCGGCCGAGCCGGCCGTGATGACCGGGCCCACGTCGGTGGCCGGGTCCTGGGGGTCTCCCAGGCGGAGCTCGCCCGCCCGCTTGACCACCCGGTCCACCAGCTCGCCGGCCACGTCCGGATGGGCGATCAGCCGGCTGGTCGAAGTGCAGCGCTGGCCCGACGTGCCGAAGGCGCCGAACACCG
>DASRJN010000729.1:0-2392 GCA_035649455.1 Acidimicrobiales bacterium | reverse complement strand
GACCGAGTTGTGGAGCCCGAACTCCCCGACCCCCGGATCGTGGAACGGCGCGCCGAGCCCCAGCTCCCCGGTCCACGCCGCCACCACTTCGTCCCGGTCCGCGGCCGCCACCACGGCCTGGCGCAGTCGTGTCACTCGCACGGGCCCACTTAATCGGAACATCGTTCCGATTACAACCGTTCTCCCGGCAGCGCCGGGCGGTGGGAGGCTGGCCGGGTGGCGACCGGACCTACCGCGCGGCTGCTGGCCTCGTGCCCCGACCAGCCGGGCATCATCGCCGCGGCCACCGCGTTCGTGGCCGGGCACGGGGGCAACGTCATCGACCTGCAGCAGCACACCGACGAGACGGACCAGGCGTTCTTCCTGCGGGTGGAGTTCGAGCTGGACGGGTTCGACCTGGCGCGGCAGGACATCCCCGGCGCCTTCGCCCCCCTCGCCGAGCGGTTCGCCATGCGGTCGTCGCTGGGCTTCTCGGACCAGCGGCCGCGGGTGGGGCTGCTGGCCTCGAAGCAGGCCCACTGCGTCCACGACCTGCTGCACCGCTGGCGCGAGGGCGAGCTGGCGGTCGACATTCCCGTCCTCGTGAGCAACCACCCCGACCACGAGGGGGCGGCGGCCTGGTTCGGGGTCGAGCACCATCACCTGCCGATCGTCGACGGCGACAAGGCGGCGCAGGAAGCCCAGGTGCGGGACGTGCTACGGGCACGCGGGGTCGACCTCGTCGTGCTGGCCCGCTACATGCAGATCCTCTCGCCCGAGTTCTGCGACGAGTGGGCCGGGCAGATCATCAACATCCACCACTCGTTCCTGCCGTCCTTCCAAGGCGCCCGGCCGTATCACCAGGCCCACGAGCGCGGCGTGAAGCTGATCGGCGTCACCGCCCACTACGCCACCGCGACCCTCGACGACGGGCCGATCATCGACCAGGACGTCCTGCGGGTGAGCCACCGCGACGACGTCGAGGACCTGCGCCGCAAGGGCCGCGACCTGGAAGTCGCCGTGCTGGCCCGGGCCGTGCGGGCGCACATCGAGCACCGCACCCTGGTCTTCGGCCGGCGGACCATCGTGTTCGACTGACCCGGCAATCGCTTGACGAGCCCGCGGCCGGCTCCGACCATGGCGGCATGGCCGTCGACCGCCAAACCGTCGATCTGTCCGGGTACCCGGACCTCGTCGTCATCTACCTGGGCATGCGCGTCCGCAGCCCCAAAGGTCTCGGCAAGCTGATGCGCACCGGGCGGCAGATCCGCGCCGGGGTCGCGCAGCAGCCCGACGGCCTGCTGCTCCACGAGAACCTGCTGTTCTCGCTGGTCCCGCCCCATGCCGGCATGCGGCAGTACTGGCGCGACCTCGACTCGCTGGAGCGCTGGACCCGCGAGCTGCCCCACCAGCAGTGGTGGCGGGAGTTCCTCAAGGACTCGGCCGGCACCGGGTTCTGGCACGAGACCTACTTCATGCGCGGCGGTATCGAGGCCATCTACGACGACGTCGGCCGCCCCCTCGGCCTGGCGACGTTCGCCCCCGCGCAGAAGGCCCGGGGCGGGCTGTTCAGCGCGCGCAGCCGCCTCGGGTTGGGCGACCCCCACCTGGACGCCGTGGTCCCGGAGGACGCCCTCCCCGAGTGATGCCCAGGCCTCGCTAGGCCGCGCTCGGCGGAGGCGTCGGCGGCAGCGTGCCGGACAGCCACACCGGAACGATCTCGACCCGGGAGAAGCGCCAGCCGGCCGGCGTGCGGGAAAGCCCGAAGTGGTACACCTCGCCGATCCCGGCCCGGGGTGCGGGGACGGGTGCGGGTGCGCTGGGATCGGCCGGACCGTCGGCGGGCACGCTGATGTTGACGACGAGGTTGGCGCGCGCGGTGGCGCGGTCACCGACCACGTCGACCAGCACGTTGGTGATGACGTGGTGGAACGACTGGTCCGCCGGGTGCGTCCGAATGGCTTGAGCGATCACCGCATCCCGACCTTCGGCCCGGCCGCCCGGCGTCCGGACCGTGGCGTCTTCGGCGAGGAGCTCGGCCATGTCGTCGAAAGTCCCGTCGTCCAGGCAGGCTCCCAGGAGGGCCACCAGGTCGGTGATCTCCGCCCGGTCCGAAAGCTTCTGCAGGTCCGACATCGTGGTGGTGGTCATGGTTGCCTCCAGGTCTCGAAAACGTTGGCGCCTCCAACGTTGGTATCGCCAACGATAGTGGAGATCATGGGTGACACCAACGAATTTTGCTAGCTTCGGCGGGATGGACCGTCGTGCGCCGGTTCGAGTGCGGGCCAAGCCGAGCTGGCTGCTCAACCAGGCCGCCATCCCGGCCAACCGGCTGGTGGCGGAAGGCCTGGCGGCCCTCGACGGCCGGCGCCACCACTACGTGCTGCTCGCGGCCCTCGACGAGGGTGGTCCC
>DASRJN010000728.1:0-3680 GCA_035649455.1 Acidimicrobiales bacterium | reverse complement strand
GCGCCCCACAGCCCGATGGCCCGGGCCCGCTCGGTCCGCTCGGAGAACACGTTGGCGATCAGCGACAGGGTGGCCGGGAAGATCCCGGCGGCGCCGAGCCCCATGACCGCCCGCGACGCGATCAGCTGGCCGGGCGAGTCGCTCAGCGCGCCGGCGAGGCTCCCCAGCGCGAACACGGCCAGGCCGAGGAGCAGGACGCCCTTGCGGCCGAGGCGGTCGCCCAGGCTGCCGGCGGCGAGGATCAGGGCGGCGAACACGAGCGTGTAGGCATCGATGATCCACTGGAGGTTGGTCGTCGTGGCATCGAGCTGGCGGACCAGGCTCGGCAGGGCGACGTTCACGATCGTGACGTCGATGTTGATGATCAGGGCCGCCGAGCACAGCGCGAGGAGGACGAGCCCCTTGCGGGTGTGGCTGTCGGGCCGGACGGCGAGCTGGCCGCCGGTGGTGATGGTCACGGGGCCAACGTATGCACAGATGACTTGAGAAAAGCAAGCGTTGTGACAAGAGAAACAAAAGCTCTACACTCGGGTCGTGCGCTCGTACCGCCAGTACTGCTGGCTGGCCCGGGGCCTCGACCTGATCGGGGACCGGTGGGTCCTGCTGATCGTGCGCGAGCTGTCACCCGGCCCGCGCCGCTACGGCGAGCTGCTCCACGGCCTGCCGGGGATCGCGACGAACCTGCTGGCCGAGCGGCTGCGCACGATGGAGGCCAGCGGCCTCGTCACCCATGACGGCGACGACTACGCGCTGACCGAGCAGGGCGCCGGCCTGCGGCCCGTCCTGCGGGCCATCGGCCAGTGGGCCGCCCCGCTGATGGGCCCGCAGGAGCCCGACGAGGCGTTCCGCAGCCACTGGATCGAGCACCCTATGACCGCGCTGTTCCCGGGCGAGGACCGCTCCCGCCCGGACCTCGAGATCGAGGTGCGCTGCGGCGAGCGGCCGATGACCGTGCGCTCGGTCGAGGGCCGGGTGCGCGTCGAGCCGGGCCCGGCCGCCGCCCCCGACATCCTCCTCACCGGCCCGGCCGACGCCGTCCTGGGCCTGTTGACCCACCGGCTCACCGTCGAGCAGGCGAAGGCCCACGGCCTGGCGGTCACCGGCGACGCCCGCCCGCTCCGCCGGCTGCGCCCGCTCGCCGCCGCCGGGAACGCCCCGTAGATCCCTCAGGCTCCGCAGGTGGCGCGGGCAGCGGCGACGAACGCGGCGGTCTGGTCGGAGGTGTCGCCGGTGCGCCAGGCGACGCGGAACTCGTCGTAGAGGGCCACCGGTCGCAGCTGGCGGACGACGACGTCGGTGCGGCTGCGGGCGCGGGTCGCCTGCCATGAGTTGAGCCAGCCGATGCCGGTGCCCAGGGCCACGAGGTCCAGCACCCGCTCCACCTGGACGGCCGCGTGGGTGATCCACCGGGGCCGGGCGCCCATGCTCGCGCAATAGGACTCGATCTCGCCGTGGGCGGTGGGGGCGTCGGCCCGCTCGACCACGAGGACCGGCTCGCCGTCGAGGTCCCGCGCCCGGACGACCTTCCGGCCCGCCAGCGGATGGTCCGGCGGGACCGCCACGTGGTCGACCGGCACTCGGGCCAGCGGCATGGACGCGACGGGACCGGGTTCGGCTACCGGTCCCCGCACGATGCCGACCGCGATCCGGCCGGCGCGCAGGCCGTCGAGGATGAGCAGTGAGGTGAGCCCGTCCGGCCGGAGGACGGCGTCGGGATGCTCGGCCCGGAACGCCCGGATGGTCCGCATCATGCCGTCCTCGCTGCCGTGGCAGTAGCCGACGGTCCAGGCCGCGGGCGCCGAGGCGACCTCGGCCGCCGCGACCTCGAACCGGTCCATGGCGCGGAGCACGGCGCGAGCCTCCACCAGCAGCCGCTCCCCCGCCGGGGTCAGCGCCACCCGGCGGCTCGTGCGCTCGAACAGGGCCACGCCGAGCCCGCGTTCGAGCTCCCGGATGCGCTGCGAGAGCGGCGGGGCGGAGATGCGCAGCCGGGCCGCCGCCCGCCCGAAGTGAAGCTCCTCGGCGACGGCCACGAAGTAGCGCAGCCCTCGCACGCCGACGCCCCGAACCACGGCCCGAACGTTATCGGTTCGGACATGATCCGTGTGGCAGACGGTCGTGGACTTTCGGCCCCTGCTCGGCGACCGTAGGGGCGTGAAGTTGTTGTGGTTCCACCTCATGCCGTACCCGGAGCTGCCCGAGGACTTCAACAAGAAGCACCGCAGCGTCTGGGTCGACGTGGATCCCGCGCTGTTCGACCCCGAGGTGCTGGCCGCCTGCTACGAGCGCTACATCGACCAGCTGCTGTTCGCCGAGCAGTGCGGCTTCGACGGGATCTGCGTCAACGAGCACCACGGGAACGGCTACGGGCTCATGCCTTCCCCGAACGTCATCGGATCGGTCCTGGCCAGTCGCTCGACCCGCGCAGCCATCACCGTCCTCGGCAACTCGGTCGCCCTCTACGACCCCCCGATCCGGGTCGCCGAGGAGATGGCGATGCTCGACCTGCTGTCCCACGGCCGGTTGATCAGCGGCTTCCCGGTGGGCACCTCGATGGACACCGCGTACGCCTACAGCGCCAACCCCGCGACGCTGCGAGAGAAGTACCGCGAGGGCGTCGACCTGGTGCTCAGGGCGTGGACCGCCACCGAGCCCTTCGCGTTCAACGGGCGCTTCACGCAGCTGCGCAACGTGAACGTGCTCCCCCGTCCGCTGCAGCGCCCCCACCCGCCGATCTGGATCCCCGGCGGCGGCTCCGTCGAGACGTGGGACTACTGCTCGTCGCGCGACTACGTCTACGCCGCGCTGTCGTACTACGGACACCTGATGGCCAAGGAGACCGTGGGCGGCTACTGGCGGACCGTCGAGGAGAACGGCAAGGACGCCAACCCGTACCGGCTGGCCTTCCTCCAGTTCATCGGGGTGGCCGACACCGACCAGGAGGCGTACCGGCTGTACCAGGAGCCGGCCGAGTACTTCTTCAACCGGTCACTCCATGTGTACCCGGGCTATGCCGACCCGCCCGGCTATCTCACCGAGGCATCCGCCCGGGCGCGCTTTGCCTCGAAGGTCCGGGCGACGGTGCGGGCCAAGCAGGCCGCCCACGAGCTGACGTGGGGCGAGATGGTGGAGAAGGGCTACGTCGTCATCGGCAGCCCCGACACCGTGCGGGAGACGCTCGAGGACGTGGCCAAGACCTTCAACTGCGGGCACCTGCTCACCATGCTGCAGTTCGGCAACATGAGCGACGAGCTCACCCGGCACAACACGAAGCTGTTCGGTGAGATGGTCGCGCCCGGCCTGCGTGGCCTGTTCGCCGAGGCCGAGGACCACTGGTGGCCGGCGAACGCGGTGGCGGCGGCATGAGCGCGCAGACGCTCGTCTACCTCCCCGGGATCGCCGGCCACCCGGCGAGCTCGCCGGCGCTCGACGCCCTGGGCGAAGCCGGCTGGGACGTCGTGGTCGCGCAGGTCCCGGGCCTCGACGGGCGTTCGGGCTTCTGGGCGCCCGACGACTACCTGGGCTGGCTAGCGGTCGTCTGGGACGCGCTCGACGCCACCGGCGCGCTGCCGTGCCCGGTGGTCGGCGCTTCGCTGGGCGGCATGCTCGCCGCCGATCTCGCCGTGTTCCGGCCCGAGGCGGTGACCGCGGCGGTGCTGCTCGCGCCGTTCGGCATCTTC
>DASRJN010000727.1:0-5148 GCA_035649455.1 Acidimicrobiales bacterium | reverse complement strand
GCGTAGACGAACAGGTCGACGGCACCATCCACGAGGTGGTCGATCGGGGTCTTCTCGGCGTCGGTCACAGCTCGATCTTCTCAGATGCAGTCCACGCCGACATCACGTCGTCTCAGACGCAGTCCACGCAGAGCATCAGGTCCTCGTCGGCCAGCTGGCGGCGGTGCTTGACCAGGAAGCACGACTGGCACACGAACTCGTCGGCTTTCTTCGGCTGGATGCGCCCGGTGCCGTCGCCGCGGTCGTCCGGCTCGGCCACCTCGTCCTCGTCGTCGTCCTCGTCCTCGGGCTGGGCGGCGATGCGGTCCTTGAGGATGGCGTCGAGGTCGGCCTCGACGTCGTCCGGGTCGACCTCGTCGTCCTCGTCCTCTTCCTCTTCCTCTTCACCGGCGCGCCGGGTCTTCGTCGCCGTGGCCTTGGGAGCGGGGGCGGCCTCCAAGACCACGTCGACATCGTCTTCGTCGTCGCTATCGCTGACGCTGACGTCATCGTCATCGGCGAAGTCGTCGTCGAAGGCCTCCTCGGCCTCGACCTCGTCCTCCAGGTCTTCGGAGAGCTCGTCGGGCTCTTCGGCGAACTCGTCCTCGTCGGGGGAGTCGGCCTCGAAGTCTTCGTCGTCGGTGGTCTCGTCGTCAGCCATCGGGTCCCTTCGCGGGTGGGCCTAGCGCGGCCGGATCATAGGCACGCGACCCGCCACAATGAGATATGCGCACCCCGGCTTCTCACCGGCGGTGCAAAGGCGGTCAGGGTAGCGACCCGAGCGCGCGACCGCGGCGTGACACAGGGCACTTTTCGCGAGTTCAGCGAGAGAGCCGGCGGGCCTCCGCGCGGCGCTCGGCTGCCAGGCGTTCCAGCTGCGGTTCCGGGCTGTGGTCGACGAAGCGCATGGCCTCGGCCAGCGCCCGGTGGCCGGCCTGCTCGGCGATCAGCCGGTGCATCTGCTGGGCCACCGCCCGGTAGGCCGGATGTCCCTGGGGCGCGCTGCGCAGCTCCAGCAGGTGCATCGCCTCCCGGGCGTTCATCTGCAGGACGAAGCGCACCCGGTAGGCCAGCGCCACCGCGTACGGCGCCTGGGCCGGGAAGCGGGCCGCCAGCGCCTCGTGCAGGTCCGCCGAACGGGCCATGGTCTCGTCGAACGTCTCGCCGAGGCCGGCGTCGTCGACCGCGGAGGGGCGGGTGTAGCCGTGGCGGGGTGACAGCGGCTGCCACTCGACCGTGAGCATCCGGTGGCGCTGCAGGTCCCGGAAGGCGCCGTAGTCGGCCAGCACGTCGAAGCGGTAGCCGGTGCGTTCGAAGGCCCGCCCGGGCCGGTGGCGCCGGTTGGTGCGGTCGCCGACGTACGCCCGCACGACCTCGAGGCGCTCGGCCACGGTCATGTCCCGCACCCGGCGCTCGATCTCCGCCTCGGACCGGTCGGTGTAGGCGTAGAGCATGGCCGCGACCAGCTTGACCTCGCCGTCGGGGTCGAAGTCGATCAGCTCGACCCGGGGCCCGCCCTCGGCCTCCGCCTCTCCCGGCGGGAACAGCCGGGCCGCGATCTCGTCGGTGGCGGTGCGGGTGGTGGCCAGATAGGTGCTGGCCGCCACGCCCCGGTCGTTCACGTCGACCCGCTTGAGGAAGCTGGGGATCACCTTGCGCAGCTCACCCAGCATCAGGTCGGCGTAGCTGCGGGCCTCGGGCAGCGGGTGGGCGCGCATGCGCAGCAGCAGCGCCTCGTAGGCCTGGCCGGTGCCGTAGATGCCCACGTTGGACAGGGCGGCCGCGGGCAGGGCACCGCGCACTGAGTCGAGCGCCTTGGCCTTGAGCGCCTGGCGGTGGACGAAGTCGCTGTCACCGGCCTGGCGGGGGAAGCGCTCGCGGAAGTAGTCGAGCATGACCTCGGCCATGGCTGCGTAGGTGTCGAACATGCGGTCCAGGTCGCCCACGTACCGCAGCCCCAGCGGGCTGCCCAGCACCTCGGGGTCGCGGTGGTAGCGGTAACGCCCGCCCAGCCGGGCGTCGTAGGCGATGTAGCGGGTGGACTGCTCGAGGTAGGACATGAGCCGGCCCCACTCGAGCACCTTGGTGAGCAGGTTCGAGGCCTGCTCGCAGGCCAGGTGGACCCCGCCGAGCTGGGCGACCGAGTCGTCGCCGTACTCGAAGAACACCCGGTCGTAGAGCTCCTCGGCCCGCTGCAGGCCGACCGTGGCATCCACGCTGGCGTCGCCCGCGATGTCGAGGTCGCCCACGAACTCGTCGAGGAACAGCCGCCGGAGGCTCTTCGGCGAGCGCGAGTAGCGGGCGAACAGCGCCCCCTTGACCACCTCGGGCAGGTTGACCAGGGCAAACACGGGACCATCGAGGTTCGTGAAGTAGCGCCGCAGGACGTCGGCCTCGGCGGGGCTGAAGTCCTCGCTCACGTAGACCGTCATAGGGAGCACGATCGTACGTCGGGGCCTCCCCGTGTCCGGGGATGCTCGCGGCGCCCTGAGACGCCCGTCACGCGCCCCCCGCGACGGCGCCCGACCGGCCGGCGACTGCCTCCCGCCACTCGCCCTGCGCCCGCTCGACCAGCCCTCCGTCGAGCCAGAGGTCGGCGACCGTGAAGGCCAGGGCCTTGGCCCCGTCGAGCACCGCGGCGTCGCCCTCGGGCCCGCCCGCGAACCCCGCGAAGGCCGGCGTGTGGATGGGCACGCCGGGCGGTGCCACCCGAATCATGGGGTGGATGGACGGCACCACGTAGCTGACGTTGCCCATGTCGGTGCTGCCCACCACCCGGGCCTGCGGGGACGGGACCCGCACGATCCGACCCAGAGCTTCGGCGTTGGCCCGGTAGCGCTCCACGATGGCCTGGCTGTCGATCATGTCGGCGTACACCGGGTCGATCCACTCGAGGTCCATCTCGCACCCCGCGGCCGTGGCTCCGGCCTCCAGGCAGGCCAGGAACCGGGTCTTGAGGACCTCCAGCCCCGCCACCGTGGGCGAGCGCACGATCCACTCCGTGCGGGCGTAGGCGGGCACGATGTTCGGCCTGTCGCCTCCGTCGGTGATGATCCCGTGGAGGCGCTCCCCCGCCGCGATGTGCTGGCGCAGCGCGGCCACGTTGAGGTAGCCGAGCACAGCGGCGTCGAGTGCGTTGCGGCCCCGGTGGGGGAAGGCCGCGGCGTGGGCTGCCTCCCCCGTGTAGGTCACGTGGGCCTGCTGCAGCGCCACGACGTCCATGGCCGTGAGGTCGGCGTCCGCGGGGTGGACCATGAGCGCGGCGTCGACGCCTTTGAACGTGCCGCCGTCGATGAGGCGGACCTTGCCTCCGCCGCCCTCCTCGGCCGGGGTGCCCACCACCAGGACCTGGCCGCCCAGCTCCTCGGCCAGCGCCGCGGCGGCGAGGCCCGCGCCCAGTCCGGCGGCGGCGATGACGTTGTGACCGCAGGCGTGGCCGATGCCGGGCAGCGCGTCGTACTCGCACACGACGGCCACCAGCGGCCCGATGCCACCGGCACGCGCTTCGAACGCCGTGTCCACCCCTCGGGCGGCCCGGGTCACCGCCAGCCCGGCGTCCTTTAGCACGCCGGTCAGCAGGTCGTGCGCGAAGTGCTCCTCGTAGCCCAGCTCGGGCTGGGCGTGGATGCGGCGCGACACGTCGAGCAGCACATCGGCCCGCCCATCGACCTCGGCCGCCAGGCGGGACTTGGCGTCGGACAGGGGCGTCTGGTCCATCGGGCCACGCTAATGGGCGCCGGTGGTGAAGGAGCCCCCCTCCTCGACGATGCGCTCGATCTCGGCGTCGAGGTCGAACGGCTGGAGCGAGGCCACCATGGCGGGCAGCTCGTCTTCATAGCTCGTGTAGAACTGGACCACCGTGGTGTCCACCTGCACCTCCAGGATGCCGTCGACCTCGCGCACGAGCGCCGGGCCGAACTCCCCGGGCGCGAACGCCGTGTCGTCGTAGTCGAGGGCGCAGTCGAGCGGCATCAGGTAGATGTCCAGGTTGTGGTCGCTCTCGATCCACTCGTCGAAGGCTTCCTCGTCGTCGGGCGCCGGGCCGTAGGTCAGGTCGATCTGGTCGCAGCCCTCCGGGGACTCGTCCGCGACCAGGGGGTAGATGTCCGTCACGACCAGCCCGTCGGGCACGTCCGTGGGCCACACGATGGGGCCCAGCCCGTCCGCGGCGTCCGCCAGCGCCTCCTCGTCGATCCACGGCGTCTCGTCGATCTCGCCCTCGGGCACGTCCACCGTGATGGCCGCGCCCCAGCCGGCGAAGCTGATCTCGTTGACGTAGGTGGCACGCAGGCCATCCACAGTCAACCGCAGCGCCTTGGGCAGATAGTCGGCGCCCAGCACGATCTCGAACACGCCGTCGGGCGCCAGGACCGGGAACGCGGGGGTGAGGTGGTCGGGCGGCTTCCGGACTCCCCTCAACCGCACCTCGCCCCCGGCGATGCTCACTATCTCGACCTCGCTCAGGTCGCCGATCGCGTCCACCAGGCCCGTGGGCGGGGCGACGCCGGTGGTGCTGGACACTCCGGCCGCCTCGGAGAAGTCGCCCAGGTACAGGGCCCCCAGGGTGGCGATGACGAACTCCTCGTCCTCGTCGGACACGTCGTCGAACAGGAACTCGTCGAGCTCGTCCTCGCTCATCGGCACGGCTTCGAACAGCTCCCAGGGCGCGTCGGCCACGGCGGCCTCGTCGAGGTCCGAGCGGGTGTAGAGATCCCCGTCCACCGCGACGACCTCGTTCACCCAGTCGCCCTCGTCGGCCCGCGCCCGCCAGTCGTCCCCGTCCACCTCGGCCTCGGTCACCACCCGATCGGCACGCTCGCTGCCTCCGCCCTCGGAGTCGCCGAAGGAAGCGCGGTTCGTCGCCGTCGAGCGCATGCGGAAGGTGCCCGCGTCGCGCATGGCGTCCTGGACCCGTTCCAGCGTCCCGGCCGCGGGGGGACCGTCGTCGTCCCGTCCGGCCACCAGGACCGCGGCCGCGACCAGGGCGACCACGGCCATCCCCGCGACCAGCCACAGTGGCCCCTTCGCCTCGCCACCCGAGGGTCTCGGGTACGGGGGCGGCGGAGGTGGCGGAGGCGCCGTCGTCTGCTCCATCTCCCCAGCTCCTGACACCCGACCGATCGCTGGGACTGTAGCTGCCTACTCTCCGTGTCGAAGCACGACTTTGCC
>DASRJN010000726.1:0-3852 GCA_035649455.1 Acidimicrobiales bacterium | reverse complement strand
CTTCTCGTAGCGGGCCTCGATCTCCACCGGGTCGGTGGTGTCGGCCAGCACCTGCTCGAAGAAGTCGATGTAGCTGGGATGGTGCACCGGGTGGAACTCCCAGGGCGTGGGGTGGCTCATGATGACCACGCCGCCCTCCCGTACCAGCGGCCGCCCCCGGTACATGTTGAAGAAGTAGCCGAGCCCCAGGCACATGACGAGGATCGGGTTCATCACCGAGTTGACGTTGTAGGGGCAGATGTACGGCAGCCCCATGGTGAGGATGTCGGTCTGGCCCTCCACCTCGATCAACTGCTGGCGGTAGACGTTCTCGACGGTGATGTCGTGGACCGCCTCCACCTCGCCGGCCTGCACCGAGGTCAGGCCGTAGGGCGCCTGCCAGGCCTGGAAGATCTTGCGGCGGGCCTTGGCCGGCATGCGGTCGAGCCCGGCTCGCATGGCCACGAACGAGGCCCGGTCCTTGGCCGACCACTCCCACTCCCGCTTCTGCAGCACGGCCATGGGCCCCGAGGTGCCGAAGCAGTCGTTGTTGAGCGTGGTCTCGATCTGGAAGATCTTCACCCCGGCGTCCCGGATCACCTTGCCCATGCGCCAGTTGGAGCTGTGCAGCTCGGACGAGTGGCGGTCCATGAAGCTGGTGGAGCGGCGCATGGTCGACACGTTGTGGTGGTGGCGCAGGCTGCGGTAGCTGGCCAGGCCGGTGGCGGTGGACTTGTGGCCGCCGTCCATCGACACCAGGTTGATGTTCACGTAGACGATCACGTCGGACTCGGCCGCCCGCCGGTTGATCTCCACCTCCTCGCCTTGGGGGGTCGTGCCCAGGAAGGCGAGGTTGTCGGGATCCTCGGCGTCGTGGTTGTAGAGCAGGCCGTGGGGGGCAAAGGCGTCGTACACCCGGTCGCCGACCGCGTGGCGCAGCTCGGCCTCGGTCATGCGCCGGTGCAGGGCGAGGGCGGCGATGAGGTGGACGTCGTCCACGCCGGCTTCCGCCGCCAGGTCCAGCACCGCCTCGATCACCCGCTGGCGGATGTCGGGCCGGCGCATGGGCGGCAGCGGGAGGGAGATGTCGTCGAAGCAGATCGTGAGCTTCATGCCCGGGCGCAGGAGCGCCCGCAGCGGCTCGCTGTCGCCCAGCGGGTGATCGAGCGCGTGGCGGATGGCGCCCTCGGGGTCGTCCAGCGGCTCCAGCGGCTCACCCGGGTACAGGACCCGGGTGCGGCCCGCGGGCAGGCGCTCCAGCCGCAGGCTCTCGCCGTGGTGGAACAGGATCGGCGGCGTCGAGCGGTCGACGTCGAGCACGAAACCGGGGCGGGGCATCAGTCGGGCTCCTGGGGAGATCGGAAGGGGGCGCGCCAGTCGGGGGCGGCCTCACCGCGGTCGTCGAGCCAGAACTCGGCGCTGTGGGTGATGAGGCCGTCCTCGACCTCGGCGAAGGCCAGGCAGTGGAACAGGTCGTCGCCGAGGCCGACCCGGACCCGGGCCGCCACCCGCGCTCCCTCGGCCACGGTCTCGTCCACGGTGATGTGCCAGTCCCCGGGGTAGGCGCGGTTCATCGCGATGAACGCCTCGGGCGAGCCGAAGCGCTCGCCGGTGTGCGGGTAGTCGCACACGAAGCCATCGGCCAGCGTGGCCCGCGCCCCGTCCCAGTCGCGCGCTTCCAGGCGCTCCCACAGGGCCCGCACGGTCTCGGCCGGGGTCATGACGCCCTCTTCCGGTCGCGCAGGTCGAAGGCGACCTTCACGGCTCCGCGGGACCCGGCGGCCGCGGCGTGGGCGATGGCGTCCTCGTAGCGGGCGAGCGGGTAGAGGGCGCTCACCAGGCGGTCGAGGGCCAGGTCGGCGACCAGCTCCACCGCGGTGGCGAAGTCCTCCCGGCGGTACGCGTAGCAGCCCCGCAGGACCGTCTCGCGGTGCCAGAGGCCGGTGAGGTCGAGCGTGGTGCGGGCGGGCATGCCCACGACATGCACGGTGCGTCCCGGCGCCACCACCGCCAGGGCCTGGGACAGCGTGGCCTCGCTGCCCACGCAGTCGACCGCGGCGGGCACGCCCCCGGTGAGCTGGTCGCCCACCATCATCGACCCGGTGGCCGAGCGGACGGCCCGGGCCAGCTCGCCCGGGGCGCACACCACGTCGGCCCCCAACTCCTTCGCCCAGCGGCGCTGCTCGGGGTGCTTGGCCGTGGCCAGGATCTCGGTCGCGGGCGAGAGGCGGCGCAACGCCGCCACCGTGAGCAGCCCGAGCGTGCCGGCCCCGATGATCGCCACCCGGCCGGCGTCGACCTGGCGGGCCGCGTGGACGGCGCAGGCCGTGGGCTCGATCATCACGGCCTGCTCGTCGCTCAGGTCCTCCGGCACGTCCACCAGCTGGCTGGGGTGGACCACCATCTCCTGCGACCAGCCACCGCCGGTCGTCTCGCAGAACCCGCACTGCAGGCCGGGTTCGAGGTGCCCGAAAGCGACCCGCTCGCACAGGTTGATGGCGCCGGCGGAGCACGAGGCGCACGGCGGCTCCACGCCCCGGGTGGCGCAGGTCAGCACGGGGACGACCACGACCCGCCGGCCGTCCTCCAGGTCGCCCACGACCTCATGGCCGGGCGTGAAGGGGAACGACACGATGGGCTCGAAGTAGCGGGACGAGCGCCCGTCGATGGTGGCTAGATCGCTCCCGCAGATGCCGGACAGCCGTGGCCGCAGCCGCAGCCAGTCCCCGGCCGGCAGCTCGAGCTCGTCGACGTCCCGCAGCGACAGGGGGCCGTAGCGGGCGCCCCGGCCCGGGCGCAGCGTTCCGGCCACCATGGCTGCCGCGTAGCGGGCGGGCTGGCGGGAGAACACCAGGGCCTTCACGACTTCCCCCACGCGCTGGACGTGAGCACCCGGGTGAGCAGGCCGGGCTTGCCGCCGCCGTGCCACGAGGGCCCGATGGGCAGCGGTGGCTCGGGCGAGCCGGCCATGACGTCGAACTGCTCGACCAGCCAGCCGCGCTTGCGGGCCAGCGCCGCCAGCCGGGTCTCGGGGTTGACCGCCACCGGGAAACCGACCGCCTCCAGCATGGGCAGGTCGGACGTCGAGTCGGCGTAGGCCACGGCCTCGGCCAGGTCGAAGTCGTTGGCCGCGGCGTAGTCGGCCAGCACCGACGCCCGGGCCTCGCCGGTCGGCGGGACCTCGGTCAGCTCGCCCCGGTAGGTGCCGTCGGGCCGCGTGTCCAGCCGGGCGCAGACGACGTCGTCGAACAGCGGCCGCAGCGGGGCGATGGCGAAATCGAGCGCCCCGGTGATGAGGACGGTGCGATGCCCGGCTCGCCGGTGCTCGCGCACCCGCCGGATGGCGGCCGGGAACGACTTGGCCAGCAGCAGGTGGCTGAACATCTCGGTCGAGTCCTCGTCCAGCTGGGCCACGGGCGCCTTGTCGTAGCGGCGGTAGAAATGGCGCAGGAAGTCGCTGCGGTCGCGCCGGTCCAGCGCCAGCAGCGAGGGCGCCTCGGCCAGGATCCGGATGGCCTGGCGGACCCGGTCCTCGGTCGGCAGCCGGCGGGTGGCCAGCCACGAGTACGACGCCACCACGTTGGAGGCGATGAGCGTGTTCTCCAGGTCGAAGGCGGCGAAGTGGCGGGCCGGGTCGAGCACCTGGCGGCGCAGCCGGTCGGCCCGGTTCTCGACGGTGCGCCCGCCGGGTGTGGTCCGCACCCGGGCGTGCCGCACCACCGACGGCAGGTGGACCTCGCGCACATAGGTCGGCCAGTCGATCACCCGGGGGTCGAAGCAGAACGACTCCCGGTCGGCCTCGTCCAGCTGCTCGTAGCGGGCCAGCAGCCGGTCCACGCCGTAGATGGCTTCGCACTCGGCATAGGCGCCGTA
>DASRJN010000725.1:0-2130 GCA_035649455.1 Acidimicrobiales bacterium | reverse complement strand
ATGCTGGCAGCGCTCACGGGTGCCGAGGCGGCCGCGGCCGCCGACATCGCCGCCGCAGACGCCGTCGCCGCCGAGGCGGTCGTGGCCGAGGCCGCTGTGGCCGAGGCCGCTGATGCCGCCGCCGGTGTCGCCGCCGCCGATGTCGCCGATGCCGCCGCCGCGGTCGACCCGTCCGGACGCCTCCGGGCGTTCGTACCGATCTGGAAGCGGCCGTGGATGACGTTGTCGGGCGGCACCTACGGCTCGTCGCTGCTGGCCGCGCTCGGCGTCGCCAACGTGTTCGCCGACGCCGACGTGCGGTACCCGACCGTGACGCTCGACGAGGTGCGCGCCCGCCGGCCCGACGTCGTGCTGGCGCCCAGCGAGCCGTACCCGTTCGCCGCACGCCACGTGCCGCTGTTCGAGGACGTGGCCCCGGTCGTGCTCGTCGACGGGCAGGACCTCTTCTGGTGGGGCGTGCGCACCCCGGCGGCCATCGGGCGGCTCCGCGACCAGTTGGCGGGCCTCGGCCCGGCGTGACCCGCGCGCCCGTGCCCGCCCGGCCCGGGCACGAGACGGTCCCGCGCCCGGCGTGATCCGCGCGGCTGTGCCGTGTGGTCCGGGCAAGACGGTCCCGTACGTCACCCGCTCGCCCATGGCACCGTCCGTCTCACCGTGCCGCAGCCCGGTGAGCGCTCCCGAACACAGGCCGGCTCGTCCGGACTGCGGGAGGCGAGGCAATAGAGCCGCGGCGGGATTGCTGTGTGGGCGTCGTGAACTAGGGCGGGGCGCGGCAGGTCAGCGCATCGAGGTGAGCACGGTGATGGCTTTGCCGGTGCTGTCGAGGGCGGCGGGTGGGCGTCGGTGGTGTCGCATGGCGCCCCATTGCTTGAGCCGGGCGATGCCGTGTTCGACCCGGATCCGGGCCTGGGCATGCGCGTGGTTGTAGATCCGGTCGTCTCGGTCGAGGCGCCGTCCAGGCCGCCGGCGACGGGGCGTGTACACGTCTCCGGTGACCACAGATCCGAGGCCTTGGTAGCCGAGATCGGCCAGCACCGTGATCCCGGCCAGGGCCAGCACGCCCACCAGCGCGCCGGAACGCAACATGGTCAGGTCCTGGGTGCGGCCCTCGCCAGAAGGGTTGGCTTCGAACCACACCGGGTTGCCCTCGGCATCGGTGACCACGGTGCCCTTGACGGCGTGGCGGCGGGACTTGCCCGACCACGCAGGCCGCTGGTTCTCCCAGCTCACCGGCCGAGGACGAGGCACATCGGTGCCATCCACGATCACGTAGTCCTCCGGTCCTCGGGCCTGGAGGAACCCGGCGAGATCGTCCAGGGTCCGGATTGGTTCGCCGCCCCCCGGCGGACGGACCCCATGAGCGACCAGGAGTCGTTCGAGCTCGTCACGCCAGCGGCGCACCGAACGTTCATGCACATCGAACATCGCCCCGGTGGCCCGCACCGAGATCCCCTGGCGCAGATGCGTCAACGCCACCAACAACCGCACCCCGAACGGCTGAGGCTTAGCCCCCGCCCCCGGCGCCCGCTTGCGGCCCGGACGATCCTCCCGGAACCGCTTGTCCTCCTCGGCCACCGGCGCCAGCTCGACCAACAACTCGGCGAACTCGCTCGGCGAGAACCCGCACAACGCCCTCGACGGGACGATCTTCACCCAGTGCCCATCACGCATCCCCCGACTCTGCCCGCCCACACCACCCAAGTGGTGGACCAATCCCGCCGCAGCTCTAATGGGTTCCACATCCGGACGCCCGAGGCCATGGGTTCCGCATGCGGAACTCCTGCCTCATCCTCGTGCGCTCGGAACCCATCGCCTCGCCTCCCCGCCACCAATCCCGCCGCGGCACTATTGCCTCCCCGTCGCTCGGATAGGACGCCGGACGACGGGACGACCGCTACCGCGCCGCCTGGGCGCGAGCTCGCGCCCAGCGCTCGACGCCGCCCCACGCGGACGTGACCGGCCGGCCGCCCTTCACCACCGCGCCGATGCGGTCGCGGTCGAGCAGGACCGACACGTCGGTCGTCGGGTCGCCGTCGAGGACGACGAGGTCGGCCAGGTACCCGGGTGCGACGCGGCCCAGCCGCTCGCCCACGAGCGGCCCCGCGTTCGCCGTCGCCGTCAGCAGCGCCT
>DASRJN010000724.1:0-12060 GCA_035649455.1 Acidimicrobiales bacterium | reverse complement strand
GAGGCTCAGGGTGCGGGTGAGGTCGGCGCGCAGCCAGGCGAGCACGCGGTCGACGCCACGCTCACCGGCCGCGCCCAGCCCGTAGAGGTAGGCGCGGCCGGCCATGGCCGCGGTCGCCCCGGCGGCCACCGCCTTGGCGATGTCGCTGCCGCGGCGCACGCCACCGTCGCAGATGATCTCGCAGCGCCCGCCGATCGCATCGGCCACCGGGGCCACCAGCGGTAACGTGGCGGGCGCGCCGTCGAGCTGGCGGCCGCCGTGGTTGGACAGCGCGACCGCGTCGACGCCGCGCTCGGCCGCCAGCACGGCGTCCTCGACCGTCTGCACGCCCTTGAGCACCAGCGGGCCCTCCCACACCGAGCGCAGCCAGTCGACGTCGTCCCACGACAGCGCCGGGTCGAACTGGGTGTTGATGTAGTCCGACAGCGTGACCGGGGAGGCGCCGTCGCCCACCTCGCGCCCGACGACGTTGGCGAAGCGGATCGGCTCGCTGCGCACGAACGCCCAGGTCCAGCCCGGGTGCAGCGCGCCGTCGAGCAGCGTGCGCGGCCCGATGGCCGGCGGCAGGGAGAAGCCCCGCCGCACGTCGCGCTCGCGCCGGCCGAGCACGGCGGTGTCGACGGTGAGGACGAGCGCCTCGTAGCGGGCCGCTGCGGCGCGGTCCACCATCTCCTTCACCAGGCCCCGATCGCGCCAGGCATACACCTGGAACCACAGCCGCCCGTCGCTGACCGCCCGCACCTCTTCGATCGACCGGGTGCTGAGCGTCGACAGGGTGTAGGGCAGCCCCGCCCGCCGGGCCGCCCGCGCCACGGCCAGCTCGCCGTCGGGGTCGGCGATGCGGGTGAAGCCCGTCGGCGCCAGCACCAGCGGGTAGGCCAGGGGCCGCCGGAGCAGCGTGGATCCCACGTCGACCGACTCGATGCCCCGCAGCACCCGGGGCCGGAACCGGACCGCGGCGAACGCGGCCTGGTTGGCGGCCAGGGTGCGCTCGTCCTCGGCGCCGCCGTCGATGTAGTCGAAGACGCCGCCGGGGAGGCGCCGCCGGGCCAGGCGTCGCAGGTCCTCGACCGAGGCGGCCCGAGCCAGCCGGCGCTCGACGGGGTCGGTCTCGATGCGGCCGAACCGCACCACCGAGCGCAGCGTGTCCCACGGGCGGGTGCCGGTCACAGGAGCTCCCAGCGATCCCGGTACGGATCGAGGCGGGCGTCGCCGGGGTCGAGCTCGGTGACGAGCAGCTTGACGTGGTCGGAGCCGAGCGCCCGGGCGGGGGCGCGCTGGTCGAGCTTGCTCGAGTCGACCGCCACGATGACCTCGGCCGCCACGTCGGCCAGGGCCAGCTTGACCTCGGCGTCCTCCAGGGTGGCCTCCGAGGTGCCGAGCACGGGGTGGAGCGCCGCGGCCGACACGAACAGGCGCCGCAGCAACAGCTCCCGGGCCGTGCGAGTGGCGATCGGTCCCACGAGGCTGCCGGTGCGGGCATCGAGCTGGCCGCCGGTGAGCAGGGCGGTCACGCCCGGTCGGTCCTGCAGCGCCGCGAACGTGTCCTGGCCGTTGGTCACCACCGTCAGGTCCCGCACCTCCCGCAGGTTGGCGGCGAGGCGCTGCAGGGTGGACGAGGCGTCGAGACCGATGGCACCGCCCTCGCCCACCAGCGGCTCCAGCTTGGCCGCGATGCGGTCCTTGGCCCGCACGTGGCGGCTGAAGCGCTCGGCGAAGGGCTGGGGCCCGATGGCCACCGCGCCGCCGCGGATCCGCTGCACGACCCCTTCCTCGACGAGGGCGTCCAGGTCGCGCCGGATGGTCATCTCGCTGACCCCGAAGCGGGCGGCAGCGTCGACGATCTTGACCCGGCCCTCGGCCCGGATCGTCGCCTCGATCTGGCGTAGGCGGTCCATCGCCTCGAAGCTCACTACGGCTCCCCGAGGTGGCGGCGAGCGTCGGCGAGATCGTGGTACACGCCGAGGGCGATCCCCTGCACCACGGCGTTGCCCAGCGCGGTGGCCTCCGCCGGGCCCGCGTGGACCGGGACGCCCGTGCACCGGGCCAGCAGGCGCCGGTACAGGGCGGACTGGGCGCCGCCGAACACGTGGATGTCGCTGGGACCCGCCCCCGGCAGCTCGGCCAGCACCCCGGCCGTGCCCGCGGCCAGCGACTCGACCACCACCCGGGTCACGACCGCGGGCGGGGTGTCGCGGGGGAGTCCGAGCGCGCCGGTCACCTCTCCCAGCATGTCGTCGGGGTGGAGGAAGCGGGCATCGGTCGGATCGAGTCGAGACTCGGGGACGTCCACGACCGTGGCGGCTTGCTCGATCAGGCCCCTGATCGGCGGGTCGCCCCAGGCCGGGCGGCAGCCCTCGAGCAGCCAGCCGCCGGCCAGGTTCTTGAGCAGGCGGACACCGCCCAGCACGCCGATCTCGTTGGTCAGGTTGGCGGCCCGGGCCGCATCGCTCAGGTCGGGGTCGGGCTGCTCGCGGCCGACCAGCAGCCACGTCCCGGTGGACACGAACGCCGGACGCGATCCCGCACCCGCGCCCATGGCCGCCACCGCCGACGCCGTGTCGTGCCCGCCCACCAGGTGCACAGGGACACCCTGCCAGGTCCCGACCGGCGTGCCGGCCGGGAGGATGTCGGGCAGCACCGCGGAGTCGAGCCCGATGCCGGCGGCCAGGGCGGGCGACCAGGCCCCGGTGCGGATGTCGACGAGGCCGCTGGTGCCCGCGCTGGTGGGCTCGCCCACCACCGCGCCGGTGAGGTGGTGGACCACCAGCTCGGGCAGCATCAGCAGATGGCGGGCCCGGTCCCGCTCGGCCGGATCGTGAGCCGCCACCTGGAAGACGGTGTTGTACGGCACGAGCTGGACGCCGGTCAGGTCATAGAGAGCGGCGGCCCCGCCGAGGCGGTCGATCACCGCGGCGTACCCCGCGGTCCGGTCGTCCCGGTACGAGACCGGCGGCGCCACCGGGTCGCCGTGGGCGTCGAGCAGTCCGTAGTCCACACCCCAGGTGTCAACGCCGATCGACGCCAGCGGTCCCGCCTCCTGGGCGGCGGCCAGGCCCTTCTCGGTCTCGGCCAGCAGGCGGGCCCAGTCCCAGCGGAGCACGCCCGAGCCGTCGGCCGCGGGGGAGTGGGCGTAGCGGTGGACGACCGACAGCCGCGGGGCGTCGGGCCCCAGCTCGACGCGGCACACCCGGATCGAGGAGGCGCCGAAGTCGACCGCCGCGACCGCGGGCGCCCGCTCGCTCACAGTCCGGTCGCCACCGCGTCGGCCCCGCGCGCCACGATCGTCGTGGCCCGGTAGCCGACTGCCCGGTAGGTGGCCAGCGGGTCCAGGGCGGCGCCGTTGCGCTGCCGGGCCTCGGCCACCAGGGGGCGGACGTCGGTGCGGAAGCCGCGGTGGAGCACCTCGGCGGCGCGGGCCGCGTCGTTGGCCTGCTGCGCCTCGGCCAGGTCGGCCCGGTTGACGCACAGCGCCTGGGCGAGCGCCACCTGCAGCGCGTCCGTGGCCTGGATCAGGTCCTCCAACGGATCCTTGAGGTTGTGGCTCTCGTCGATCATGTAGGCGGCGTCCGGCATCCGGCCGCCCCCGGCCTCCAGCAGCTCCCCGACGATGAGGAAGAGCTGGAACGGCGTGATGGAGCCGACCGTGAGGTCGTCGTCGCCGTACTTGGAGTCGTTGAAGTGGAACCCGCCCAGCCGGCCCACCATGGCCAGGCGCGACACCACCTGCTCGATGTTGGTGTTCGGCAGGTGGTGCCCGAGGTCGACCAGGCACTTGGCCCGGTCGCCGGTGCCCTGGGCCAGCAGCAGCGAGGTGCCCCAGTCGTTGTTCACCGACGAGTAGAAGGCCGGCTCGAAGGGCTTGTGCTCGGTGTACATCTCCCAGTCGCCGGGCAGGTGGGCGTAGATCTCGCCGAGCCCGGCGAGCACCCGCTCGAACTGGCCGCGGAAGCTGGCCTGGCCGGGGTGGTTCATGCCGTCGCCCAGCCACACGGTCAGCGCCTTGGCCCCGAGCTCGACGCCGAGGTCCACCACGTAGTGGTTGTGGTCGATGGCGGCCTTCCGCACGGCCTCGTCGGTGTTGGCCAGGCTGCCGAACTTGTAGGACACCGCGCCGTCTCGGGTGGTCGACGGGTTGTCCTGGAACGTGTTCGAGTTCAGGGCGTCGAAGCCGACGCCCCGGTCGGCCGCGTGGCGGCGTAGCTCGGCGGCGCCCTCGCCCAGCCCGGGGTCGTCCCAGGGCACGTGCAGGCTCACGGTGCGGTTGGCGCCGGTGAGGGCGTTGAGCGCCGCGACGTCGTCGATCTTCTCGAACGTGTCACGCGGCTCGCCCCCGCCCGGGAAGCGGCCGAAGCGGGTCCCGCCCGTGCCCACGGCCCACGACGGCGCCGCCGCGCTGAAGCGGGCCACCTCGGCCACCACCGCCTCGCCGTCGACACCGGCCCGGCCCACCACGTCGAGCGTGTGGGCCAGGTCCGAGCCGTGCCAGGCCAGGCGCAGCTCGTTCTCCTCCCCGATGCGACTGCGGTCGATCGTCATGTCTCCCCCTTACCGCTGGAACGCCATGGGCACGCCCCCGTCGACGGGGATGATCGTGCCGGTGGTCAGCGACAGCTCGTCCGAGCACAACACGAACACCGCCGCGGCCACATGCTCGGGCAACACCTCCTGCCCCAGCAGGGTACGGCCGGCGTAGAACTTGCCGAGGTCCTCGGGCGGCACCCCGTAGACCTTGGCCCGCTCGTCGCCCCAGCCGCCGGCGAAGATGCCCGAGCCCCGCACCACCCCGTCCGGGTTCACCCCGTTGACCCGCACGCCGAGCGGGCCCAGCTCGGCCGCGAGCAGCCGGACCTGGTGGGCCTGGTCGGCCTTGGCCGCGCCGTAGGCCACGTTGTCCTTGCCGGCGACGACCGCGTTCTTGGACACGATGTAGACGATGTCGCCGCCCATGCCCTGCGCCTCCGCCACCCGGGCCGCCTCCCGGCTCACCAGGAACGAGCCCCGCGCCATGACCTGGTGCTGGAGGTCCCAGTCGGCAGTCGTGGTCTCCGCGAGGGGCTTCGAGATCGACAGCCCCGCGTTGTTCACCACCAGGTCCACGCCGCCGTAGGTGGCGCACACCTCGGCCACGGCCGCGGCCACCGCCGTCTCGTCGGCCACGTCGACCGCCACGGGCACGGCCCCGTCCGGGCCTCCGAGCTCGGCGGCGACCGCCTCTGCGCCCTGGACGTCGCGGTCGGCCACCGCCACGGCCGCGCCCTCGCCGGCCAGCCGGGTGGCGATGGCGCGGCCGATGCCCGACGCGGCGCCCGTCACCAGCGCCACCCGGCCGGCCAGCGGCTTGGGCGGCGGCAGGCGCTGCAGCTTCGCCTCCTCCAGGGCCCAGTACTCGATGCGGAACTTCTCCGACTCGGGGATGGGCGTGTAGGTGGAGACGGCCTCGGCGCCCCGCATGACGTTGATGGCGTTGACGTAGAACTCGCCCGCGATGCGGGCGGCGCGGGCGTCGGCGCCGAAGCTGAACATGCCCACGCCCGGCACCAGCACGATGACGGGGTCGGCCCCCCGCATGGGCGGGCTGTCGTCGGCCGCGTGGCGGCGGTAGTAGGCCGCGTAGTCGGCACGGTAGGCGGCGTGCAGGTCCCTGAGCCGAGCGACCAGATCGTCGACCGGGACGCCCGGCGGCAGGTCCAGCAGCAGCGGCCGCACCTTCGTCCGTATGAAGTGGTCCGGGCACGAGGTGCCGAGGGGAGCCAGGCGGGTGATGGCCTCCCGGGCCACGAAGTCCAGCACGAGGTCGGTGTCGGTGAGGTGGCCCACCACGCGCCGGTCGGTGGAGCACAGGCCGCGGATGTGGGGCGCCAACGCCGCGGCCAGCCGGCGGCGCTCGGCGGGCGGCAGTGGCTCGAAGGCGGGGCGCACCGGACCGAGCGGATCGGGCCGGCCCCGCTCGGCCAGGTAGCGCTCGGCCCGGCGGATGGCGTCGAGCGAGCGGTCGCGGCACTCGTCGGAGCTGTCACCCCAGGTCGTCAGGCCGTGGCCGCCGAGCACGACGCCACGCAGGCCGGGGTTGTCGCCTGCCAGTGCGGCGATCTGGAGGCCCAGCTCGAAGCCGGGCCGGCGCCACGGCACCCAGGCCAGGTCGCGGCCGTAGCAGTCCTTGGTCAGCGCCTCGCCGTCGGCCGCCGCCGCCAGGGCGATGACCGCGTCGGGGTGCAGGTGGTCGACGTGGGGCGCGTCGACCAGCGCGTGCATCGCCGTGTCGATCGACGGCGCCGCGCCACCGGTGCCCCAGCCGCAGTGGTCGAAGGCGGCGACCATCTCGTCCTCGTGCTCTTCGCCGCGATAGACGCCGCGCAGCGCCCGCACCCGGTCGACCCGCAGGGCGGCGAGCCCGGCGGCCTGCAGCGTGCCGAGGTCGCCGCCGGATCCCTTCACGTACAGCACGTCGACCGGCTCCCCGGTGACCGGGTCGGTCTCCCTGGCCTTGCAGGAGGTGTTGCCGCCGCCGTAGTTGGTGACCCTCGGGTCGGACCCCAGCTCGTGCGACCGCGCCAGGAGCGAGTGCACCGGCGCGCCGCCGGCCGGCGCCTCAGTCAAGGTGGAACACCTCCTCCAGCTCCGCCATCATCGTGTCGGCCGGCCCGCCGTCGCCTGCGAAGAAGGGCGCCATCTCGGCCTGCCAGCGGGCGTTGACCGGTTCGGCGGCCATGGCCGCCCGGGCTGCGTCGAGGCCGTCCGGTGTCTCGACGTAGCCGAACAGGGTGCCGTCCTCCCGTAGGAACAGCGAGTAGTTGTGCCAGCCGGCCCGCTTCAGCGCGTCGAGCATGTCGGGCCACACGGCCGCATGCCGCGCCCGGTACTCGTCGAGCCTGTCGGGCCTGACCTTGAGCGTGAACCCGATGCGGTGCAAGCCATGTCCTCCTGGGGCGGGGACAGGCCGGGGCGGCGGCGCCCACCGCCCCGGCGCCCCCGGTCAGTCGTCGATGTTGTCTTCGGTGTACACCGTGAACGGCCCCATCACGATGCGGAGCCCGCTGTCGCGCGTGGGGTCCTTCTCGATCGTGTACTCACCCATGCGCCCGGCAGTGAACTTCTGGCCCTCGACCGCGTCGAACTGGCCGGTGGCGATGCCGTAGGTGGCGTAGTAGGTGAGGTAGCCGAGGTCGACGAAGCTCCACAGCGCGAACTCCGGTGCGCACCCGCTCTGGGTGTACCCGCGCATCTCCTCGGGGAGCCCGAGGCCGGACACCTTCACCTGATCGCACAGGCCCTCGTCGGTCATGGCCTTGCCCGCGGCGGCGATGCCCACCGTGGTCGGAGCCATGATCAGCTTGAGGTCGGGGTGCGAGTCGATGAGGCCGAGGGCCTGGTTGTAGGACTCGTCCGAGTCGTCGTTGCCGTAGACAGTGTCGACCAGCTCGAGGTTGGCGTACTTCTCGTCCTCCAGGGCGGTGTTGAACGCCTCGATCCAGGCGTTCTGGTTGGACGCGTCGGGCGACGCCGACAGGATGGCCAGCTGGCCGCCCTCGTCGCCGAGGATGTCGAGGGCCATGTCGGCCATGACCACCCCGGTCTCGTCGAAGTCGACCTGGGCCACGAACAGGCTCTCGCCCTCGCCCGACGGGATGGGCGAGTCCCAGCTCACGACGGAGACGTCGGCGTCGGTGGCGGCGTCCACGCCCGACTGGATCTGCTCGCCGGCGTTGTTGGAGATCATGACCGCGTCGACACCCTGGGTGGCGGCGTTGGTCATGGTCTCGATCTGGCCGGTCGGGTCTTCGCAGGTGGACGGGCCCAGGAACTCGGGCTCGGAGGTGCCGAGCTCCTCGGCCGCCTCCTGGGCGCCCTCGTTGGCCTGGTCGAACACCGCGATGCCGGTGCACTTCGGCAGCAGGATCGAGTTCATGTCGTCGCCACCCTCGATGGTGACGGCCTCGCCCGCGCTGCCGCCGGAGTCCGAGCCCGACGAGCTGGACTCGGTGTCGTCGTCGTCACCGCAGGCGGCTGCGAACAGCAGCAGGCACGCCAGGGCGGCGATCAGCTTGTGTTGTCTCATATTCCCCCTCCCTCTCGTCGAGGTCCGCCCCCGACGCAGGTCGTGTGTCATGCCGCCGCCTCCTGAGCGTCCGCGCCGCTCCGGCGGAGCGGCAGGCGGTCGAGCGCGTTCTGGGCCAGCACCGACGCGATGAGCAGCACGCCGATCACGCCGGTCTGCGTGTTGGACTCGACGTTGGCCAGACCGAGCCCGTTGCGGAGGTTCAGGACGATGCCGATGGCCAGGGCCACGCCGAGCAGCGTCCCGGAGCCGCCGAAGATGCTGACCCCGCCGAGCAGCACCATGGTGATGATGTCGAGCTCGAAGCCCTCGCCGATGTTGGCCCGGACCGAGCCCAGCCGGGCCGCGAACAGCACCCCGGCCACGCCGGCCACGAAGGCCGATGCGATGAACAGCAGCACCTTGGTGCGGGCCACGTCGATGCCGGAGAAGCGCGCCACCTCGGCGTTGTCGCCGAGCACGAACAGCCGGCGCCCGACGACCGAGCGGTGCAGGACGATGCCGCCGAGGACCAGCAGTACCAGGAACAGGACGAGCCCGAACGGCATCGGGCCGATGAAGTCGGCGCGGCCCACGTCCCCGAACCAGGCGGGGAAGTCGCCGATCGACCGATCCTCCAGCAGGACCCGGGCCGCGCCCCGGAACCCGATCAGCCCGGCCAGCGTGACCACGAGCGACGAGATCCCGGTGCTGGCGATCACCCAGCCCTGCAGCAGCCCGGCCGCGGCCGCCGCCACCAGCGCGAGCACGATGGCCAGCCAGAAGGGGACGCCGGAGTCGTAGGCGAAGGCCAGCGTGCACGCCGAGAAGGCCATGACCGAGGCCACCGACAGGTCGATCTCGCCGCTGACGATCACGAACGTCATGGCCACGGCGATGATGACCTTCTCGATCGAGAGCCGGAAGATGTTCACGAAGTTGTCGACGTCGAGGTAGACGTCGGACTGGGTGGCGTTGTAGGCGATGGTCCCCACCAGGATCAGCGCCAGCAGCACCTCCCAGCTGCGCTCCCGCGACCAGCTACGCATGGGTCGGCTCCTTCTCCTCCTCGGCCGGCTCCACCCGGGTGTGGGGGCGGGCCTCGGCCGACCAGCGGCGCCGGAACCGCCGCCCGATGGCGGCGTCGGCGACCACGGCGGCCAGGATCAGCGCCCCGAGGATGGCGTTGCGCCAGAACTCGCTGACCTGCGGCACCCGCACCAGGCTCTGGTCGAGGACGTCGATGAGCACCGCGCCCAGGAAGGCGCCGAGGAGCGTGCCGGAGCCGCCGAGCACGCTGACCCCGCCGACCACCGCGGCCGCCACCGAGTCGAGCTCCAGGCCCTGGCCGGCGACCACGGTGATGTTGCCGAACCGGGCCAGGAACAGGAACCCGGCGAGCCCCGACAGGGCGCCGCAGGCGCAGAAGGCGCTGAACACCAGGCGCCGGGTGGGCAGCCCGGCCTGGGTGGCCGCGTCGGGGTTGGAGCCGATGGCGTAGAGCCGCCGCCCCCAGCGCAGGCGCTGCAGGGCGATCTGCAGCACCACCACGATGGCCACCACCACGGCGAAGATCAGCCGGACGTCCAGCTCACCGACGCTGAAGACGGTGCGGTTGGGCAGCTCGACCACCCACGACGGCAGCGAGTCCGCGGTGATGGTGCGCCCCTCGCCGTGGGACACCAGCCAGCTCCGGTAGATGGCGAGCGTGCCCAGCGTGGTGACGATGGCGGGGACCCGGCCCCAGGCCACGATGGTCCCGTTGACGGCTCCGAGCAGCAGCCCGATCCCAAGGGCGAGCGCGATGCCCACGAGGGCGGAAGACGACGGGTGGTCCCGCACGTACTCGCCGGTGATGTAGGCGGACACGCCCACGATCGAGCCGACGGACAGGTCGATGTTGCGGGTGATGATGACGATGGTCTGGGCCACCGCCAGGACCGCGGTGATGGCCACGCTGGTGGTGACCCGGTTGAAGAACCGGCCCCCCAGGTAGTCGTCGACGAGGAAGCTGAACACCACCAGCATCAGGGCGATCACGCCGATCAGCGACAGCTCCTTGATCCGCTCGGGACGGATCCACACCGGCGAGCGGGCGACGGCGGCCGTGCTGCTCATGCCACGCCCACCGCCGCCGTCATCACGCGCTCCTGGGTGGCTTCGGCGTGGTCGAACAGGCCGGTCGGGGCGCCTTCGCGCATGACCAGCACCCGGTCACTGACCGCCAGCACCTCCGGCAGGTCCGAGGAGATGAGCACGA
The DNA here is from genome assembly GCA_035649455.1 of Acidimicrobiales bacterium. Lineage (GTDB taxonomy): Bacteria > Actinomycetota > Acidimicrobiia > Acidimicrobiales > VFJN01 > ZC4RG19. The sequence continues at coordinate 1,762 of DASRJN010000724.1, read as the reverse complement.
TGGCCAGGCCCGCCCGCGCCAGCTCGTCGATGATCCGGTGCACATCGGCCTTGGCGCCCACGTCGATCCCGCGGGTGGGCTCATCGAGGATCAGCACGCGCGGCTCGGTGTTGAGCCACTTGGCCAGCATCGTCTTCTGCTGGTTGCCGCCCGAGAGCAGGCCGACCGCCTGGTTCAGCCCCGGTGTCCGGATGCGCAGGCGGGTCCGGAACCCGTCGGCCGACTCCCGCTCGGCCCGCCGGTCGACCAAGCCGAGGCGCGGGGCGTAGCGGGCCAGCGAGGGCAGGGTGATGTTGGCGGTGATCGACTGGGGGAGCGACAGGCCCACGTGACGCCGGTCCTCCGACAGGTAGGCGATGCCGTGGTCGAGCGCCTGGCGGGGAGTGCGGCACTCCACCGGCTTGCCGTCCAGCTCGATGGTCCCGACCTCGCACGGGGCGACACCGAACAGCGCCAGGGCCACGTCGGTCCGGCCCGCGCCCACCAGGCCGGCCAGCCCCAGCACCTCGCCGGCGTGCACGTCGAACGAGACGCCCGAGAAGACGCCGGTGCGGCCGAGGTCGCGGACGCGGAGCACCACGTCGCCGATCTCGTGGTCGTGGCGGGCGTAGAAGTCGGACACCTGGCGGCCCACCATGGCGGCGATCAGCTCGGCCCGGGTCACGTCCTCGCGAGCGTGGGTGGCGATGTGCCGGCCGTCGCGGAACACCGAGATGCGGTCGGCCAGCTCGAACACCTCGTCCAGGCGGTGGCTGATGAACAGCACGGCCACGCCTTCGTCCCGCAGCCGCCGCACCTGGCGGAACAGCCGCTCCACCTCGTGGGCCGACAGCGCGGCGGTGGGCTCGTCCATGATGAGCACCTGCACGTCGAGCGAGATGGCTTTCGCGATCTCGATGGCCTGCTGGGCCGCCACCGGCAGCCCGCTGGCCGGCAGCCGGGGGTCGATGTGGACGTCGAGGCGGGCGAGGATCTCCGTCGCGTCGGCGCACATGCGCTTCCAGTGCAGGACCCGGCCCTGGTCCCGGTGGCCGATGAAGATGTTCTCGGCCACGCTGAGGTCGGGGAAGATCAGCGGCTCCTGGAAGATGGCCGCGATGCCCCGGGCCTGGGCGTCGGCCGCGTTGTGCAGGGTGACCGGCTCGCCGTCGACCAGCACCTCGCCCTCGTCCGGCTGGTGCACGCCGGTCATCACCTTGATCAGGGTCGACTTGCCCGCGCCGTTCTCGCCCACGAGGGCGTGCACCTCGCCGCGGTGGAGGTCGAGGGACACGCCGTCCAGGGCGCGGGTGGCGCCGAAGCGCTTGGAGATGCCGCGCATGGCGAGGACCGGCGACGGACCGCCCACGTGCACCCCTCCCTTGCGCCGCGTTGACGTTAGAACATGTTAGTTCTCACACAATCGCACGGGACTGCGATCGCGGCAAGGGCCTCGTCACTCGAACACGGCCGTCGAGACGCGAAGCGGCCTCAGCCGCTGCGCCAGCGTGCTCGCCCCGAGCGCGACGATCGCGGCCACGGCCGGGAGCACGACCGCCAGCAGGCCGATGGTCCGCCACGGCACGCGGAACACCATGTCGCCGCGGTCCGCCGCCGCGAACACGGCGACGGGCAGGAGCCCGATGGGCACCGCCATGCACGCGCCGATGGCCGCCAGCAGCCACGCCTTGCCCCCGGCCGAGCGGGCCAGCGTGCGCGGGGCGACCCCGGCCACGGCGAGGACGTCGCGCTCGTCCCGGGACTCGGCGGCGGCCAGGGCCAG
>DASRJN010000723.1:0-2126 GCA_035649455.1 Acidimicrobiales bacterium | reverse complement strand
CCCCGGGCGCAGTGGATCCGCATGCTGCTGTGCGAGCTCAACCGGATGTCGTCGCACCTGCTGTTCCTGGCCACCAACGGCCTGGATCTGGGCGCGGTGTCGATGATGATCTATGGCTGGCGCGAGCGCGAAGAGACGCTGCGACTGCTGGAGATGATCACGGGCCTGCGGATGAACCACAACTTCATCCGTCCCGGGGGCGTGGCCGCCGACCTGCCCGACGGCTGGCGTGACGCCACGCTCCGGGTGCTGGATCTCGTCGAGCCCCGGCTCCAGGAGTACGAGGTGCTCATGAGCGGCCAGCCGATCTGGCGTGAGCGGCTGCAGGGCGTCGGGGTCATCACCGCCGCGGAGGCGCTGGCGCTGGGCGCCACCGGGCCGATCCTGCGCTCGACCGGCGTGCCGTGGGACCTGCGCAAGGCCGCGCCCTACCTCTACTACGACCAGGTCGAGTTCGGCGTGGTGGTGGGCAGCTACGGCGACTGCTTCGACCGCTACTCCATCCGGCTCAACGAGGTGCGCGAGTCGATGGCCATCGTGCGCCAGATCCTCGACAAGTTGCCGCCGGGCGACTACCGGATCCAGGACCGCAAGGTCACCCCGCCGCCCCGGGCCCGCATCGACGAGTCGATGGAGGCCCTGATCCACCACTTCAAGATCTTCACCGAGGGGTTCAAGGTCCCCGAGGGCGAGGTGTACCGGGCCATCGAGAGCCCGCGGGGCGAGCTGGGCTGCTACATCGTGTCGGACGGTTCGGCCCGGCCGTACCGGATGCACATCCGCGGGCCGTCCTTCGTGAACCTCCAGTCGATGCCGCACATGCTGCGCGGCGGCTTCATCGCCGACGCGGTGGCGGTCATCTCCTCGGTCGACCCGATCATGGGGGAGGTGGACCGGTAAATGGCGCGCTTCACGGCCGAGAACACCACGCTGGCCGAGGACATCATCGCCCGCTACCCGGTGAGGCGCTCCGCGCTGATCCCGCTGCTGCACCTGGCCCAGGAGCAGGACGGCTACCTGACCGAGGACGCCATGGAGCACGTGGCCGAGTTGGTCGGGGTGACCACGGCTCAGGTGCTGGGCACCGCCTCGTTCTACGAGATGTTCAAGCGTGAGCCCGTCGGCGACTACGTGGTCAACGTGTGCACCAACATCTCCTGCATGCTGCGGGGCGGCGAGGAGTTGCTGGAACACCTCGAGGAACGCCTCGGGATCCATGCCGGCAGCACCACCGCCGACGGCAAGTTCACGCTCGAGGACGTCGAGTGCATCGCGGCCTGCACCGAGGCGCCGTGCATGCAGGTCAACTACCGCTACTTCCACCGGGTCACCCACGACCAGGTGGACGAGCTGCTCGAGGACCTGCGGGCGGGCAAGCGGGCCCACGAAGTGCCCCGCCACGGCACGCTCAGCCGGGTCCGCCAGCAGATCCCCGAGGACCGCCGCGCCGGCGTGGCCCTGCCCGACCGGAACGTCGAGCCGGTGTGGCTGGCCCGCAATTCGACCGCCACGGAGGCCGGAACGTGACCGAAGCCTCGGGAGGTACTGGCGACAACGGCAAGGCGATCCCGCGCATCGTCACTTCGCGCTGGGACCTGGCCGACGGCCACACCCTGGAGCGCTACCTGGACACCGGCGGCTACGGCTCGCTACGCAAGGCGCTGGAGTCGATGACGCCCGCCCAGGTGCACGAAGAGGTCAAGGCGGCCAGCCTGCTCGGCCGGGGTGGCGCCGGCTTCCCTGCCGGGGTCAAGTGGGGCTTCTGCCCGCCGGGCGTGTTCCCCCGCTACCTGGTGGTCAACGGCGACGAGTCCGAGCCGGGCACCTACAAGGACCGCATCCTCATGGAGCGCGATCCCCACCAGCTCATCGAGGGCATGCTCATCGCCTGCTACGCCATCGGCGTGGGCCAGGCCTTCCTCTACGTCCGCGGCGAGATGGCGCTGGCCCAGGAGCGGCTGGCCCAGGCCCTCAACGACGCGTATGCCTCGGGCTACGTGGGCCGGAACATCCTCGACAGCGACTTCTCGGTGGACATCGTCCTGCACTGGGGGGCGGGCGCCTACATCGTCGGCGAGGAGACCGCGCTGATCGAGTCACTGGAGGGCGAGCGGGGCCTTCCCCGG
>DASRJN010000722.1:0-10351 GCA_035649455.1 Acidimicrobiales bacterium | reverse complement strand
GCCGGGGTCAAGTGGGGCTTCTGCCCGCCGGGCGTGTTCCCCCGCTACCTGGTGGTCAACGGCGACGAGTCCGAGCCGGGCACCTACAAGGACCGCATCCTCATGGAGCGCGATCCCCACCAGCTCATCGAGGGCGTGCTCATCGCCTGCTACGCCATCGGCGTGGGCCAGGCCTTCCTCTACGTCCGGGGCGAGATGGCGCTGGCCCAGGAGCGGCTGGCCCAGGCCCTCAACGACGCCTATGCCGCGGGCTACGTGGGCCGGAACATCCTCGACAGCGACTTCTCGGTGGACATCGTCCTGCACTGGGGGGCGGGCGCCTACATCGTCGGCGAGGAGACCGCGCTGATCGAGTCACTGGAGGGCGAGCGGGGCCTTCCCCGGCTCAAGCCACCGTTCTTCCCCGCGGCCAAGGGCCTGTACATGCAGCCCACGGTGGTCAACAACGTCGAGACGCTGGCCAACCTGCCCTGGGTCATCGACCACGGCGGCGCCGGGTTCGCGGACCTGGGCGCCGAGAGCTCCCGGGGCACCCGGCTGTTCGCGGTGTCGGGTCACGTCAACCGGCCCGGCGTCTACGAGGTCGAGTTCGGCACCACCACGTTCCGGGACCTGCTATACGGCGCCGAGTACGGCGACGGGATCGTGGACGGCAACCGGCTCAAGGCTTTCATCCCCGGCGGGGCGTCGGCCCCGTGGTTCTTCGAGGAGCACCTCGACCTGCCCCTGGAGGCCGGGGCGGTGGGCGCAGCGGGCTCGATGCTCGGCTCAGGCGCCATCGTGGTCATGGACGAGAGAACCAACGCGGTCAAGGCTGCGTGGCGGGTGGTGCGGTTCTTCGCCCGCGAGTCGTGCGGCAAGTGCACGCCGTGCCGCGAGGGCACCACCTGGCTGGAGAAGATCCTGCGCCGCATGCTCGACGGCCAGGGGCGCCCTCAGGACGTCAACAAGCTGCTCGACATCTGCGACAACATCAGCCCGTCGATCACCTGGCCGCCGAAGCAGACGACCATCTGCCCGCTGGGCCCGTCCGCGGTGTCGCCCATAGCCTCGGCCCTCATCCGCTTCCAGGACGAGTTCTTCGCCTACTGCGGCGGCGAGCCGGTCGAGATCACCGTGCCGGTGGGCGGCAAGGCGTACATTGCTGCACCGCCGACCGTCGGAGCCCCGTCGTGACCGATACCGCCGCGCCCGCCACCGTGAGCCTCACGGTCGACGGCCAGACCATCCAGGCCGCCAAGGGCGAGCTGGTCATCGACGCGGCCGAGCGCAACGGCGTGTACATCCCGCGCTTCTGCTACCACCCGCGCATGCGGTCGGTGGGCATGTGCCGCATGTGCATCGTCGAGATCGACACCGGTCGCGGCCCGGCCCTGCAGCCCTCGTGCATGATCGAGTGCAGCGACGGCATGGTCGTGAGCACCGACTCGCCGGTGACCGCCAAGGCCCAGGAGGGGGTGCTCGAGTTCCTGCTCGTGAACCACCCGCTCGACTGCCCGGTGTGCGACAAGGGCGGCGAGTGCCCGCTGCAGGACCAGACCATGTCCTACGGCCCGGGCGAGTCGCGCTTCGTCGAGGAGAAGCGCCACTTCGAGAAGCCGATCCCGATCAGCGAGCTGGTGCTGCTCGACCGCGAGCGCTGCATCCTGTGCGACCGCTGCACCCGCTTCGCCGACGAGGTGGCGGGCGACCCCCTCATCTCGTTCATGGAGCGGGGCAACGAGACCCAGGTCAACACCTTCCCCGACGACCCCTTCGCCAGCTACTTCAGCGGCAACACCGTGCAGATCTGCCCGGTGGGGGCGCTCACTGCCACGCCGTACCGGTTCAAGGCCCGCCCGTGGGACCTGGAGCAGGTCGAGTCGACCTGCACGTCCTGCTCGGTGGGATGCCGGGTCGTCGTGCAGTCGAGCCGCAACCGGGTGCTGCGCTACCTGGGCGTGGACGTCGACGCGGTCAACTGGTCGTGGATGTGCGACAAGGGCCGCTTCGACTTCGAGGCGGTCAACAGCGAGGAGCGCCTCGGCAGCCCGCTGGTCCGGGACGCGGGCCTGCTGCTCAAGCCGGCCACCTGGAACGACGCCCTCCGCCGGGCCGCCGACGGCATCAAGGTCGGGTTGGAGCGCTCGGGGCCGGGCGGGTTCGCGGTGATCGGTGGCTCCCGGCTGACCAACGAGTCCCAGTACGCCTGGACCAAGCTGGCCAAGGGCGTGGTGGGCTCCGACCACGTCGACGCCCAGCTGGGCGACGGCCTGCCGGCCGAGGCGCTGCTCGGGCTGCCCCGGGCCACCATCGACGACGCCTGCCGCCGCGGGGGGACCGTGCTGCTGCTCGGGCCCGACGTGAAGGAGGAGCTGCCGGTCCTGTTCCTGCGGCTGCGCCACGCGGTCCGCAACGACGGGGTCAAGGTGGTGGAGCTGGCCTCGACCCGCACGTCGGTCACCGGCGAGCTGACCACCGAGTCGCTGCGGTACCGCCCCGGTCACGCCCTGCCGGTGGTGCGGGCGCTGCTCTCCGGCGAGGTCGACGACGAGGTGGGCGGGGTGCCGCCCGAGCGCATCCGGGCCGCGGCCGCGCTGCTCCGGGACGCCTCGGTGACCGTGGTGGTGGGCCGCGCCAACCTGGCCGAGTCCGGCCGCTCGCTCGCGGCCGCTGCCGCTGCGGTGTACCACTCGCACCCCGACGTGCGCTTCCTGTCCGGCCTGCGCCGGGCCAACGTCCACGGCGCGCTGGAGCTGGGCATGTCGCCCGGCCTGCTGCCCGGCCGGGTCACCCTGGACGCCGGGCGGGAGTGGTTCGGGGACCGCTGGCCGGCCCTGCCCCAGACCCGGGGCCTGGACGCCGCAGGCATCCTGCGGGCCGCAGCCGACGGCAAGATCGACACGCTGGTGCTGCTGGGCGCCGATCCGCTCGCCGACTTCCCCGATCGCGACCTGGCCGAGCGGGGACTGGCCGGCGCCCGCACCGTCATCGCCTGCGACCAGTTCCTCACCGAGTCGGTCAAGCAGGCCGACGTGGTGCTGCCGGCCGCCGGTTACGCCGAGGTCGACGGCACCACCACCAACCTGGAGGGCCGGGTGACGACGGTGGCGCGCAAGGTGACCCCGCCCGGCACCGCCCAACCGGACTGGGTGATCGCCGCCGACCTGGCCTACCGCCTGGGTTCCGATCTGGGCCTGGAATCCCCGGCCCAGATCGCCGAGGAGATCGGCATCGTGGCTCCGGCCTTCGCGGGCCTGGCTCACGACCTGGGCACCGCCGGCGGCCAGGACGGCGTCGTGGTCGGGCTGCCTTCGCGTCGCAACGGCGACGAGCCGGCCGCCCCCGCGATGGCGGGCCGGGGCGAGGCCGGCTCCGACCCTTCCCCGGTCTCGGCCGAAGTGGCGTCCGGCGTCCCCACTCCCTCCTCCCTCGCTGCCGCTTCGGAGGAGGCGCCATCCGACGACGCGGAGGACGGCGAGGACGAGTCCCCGGAAGCCGAGGCGCAGCCCTCGGGGCCGCAGCCGCCGACCGTGGGCGTGCCGCTGCCGGTGTGGACCATCATCGACCCGCCCCTGCTGGACGCCTACTCGCTGCGGCTGGTGGTGTCCCGCAAGCTCTACGACCGCGGCACGCTGGTCCGCAGCTCGACCTCGCTGGCCGACCTGGCCGAGCCGGCCACGCTGCGCCTCAACCCCTCGGACTTCGACCGCCTGGGCGTGGCCGTGGGTGACGACGTGCGGGTCACCTCCAACCGGGGCAACGTGACCGTCCCGACCGTGCCCGAGCCGGGCGTGCCCCGGGGCATCGCCCTCCTCCACGCCAACCAGGCCGGCGGGCGGGCCAACGTGCTGATCGACGGCAACGCCCCGGTCACCGACGTGAGGGTGGAACGGCCATGAGCTTCGCGGTCGACCCGCTGCTGGAGGGGGGCATCGGCCTGGCCGAGGTCCTGATCGTGCTGGCCAAGACGCTCATCGCCTTCGGCCTGCTGCTGCTGGGCGTGATCCTCATGATCTGGTTCGAACGGAAGCTGATCTCGGACTTCCAGAACCGGGTGGGGCCGAACAAGGCCGGGCCCTGGGGCCTGTTCCAGACCCTGGCCGACGGCCTCAAGCTGATCATGAAGGAGGACCTGATCCCGGCCAAGGCCGACCGGCGGATGTTCATCCTGGCCCCGTTCCTGTCCGCCGTCCCCGCCTTCGTGGTCTTCTCGGTGATCCCCATCGGCGGCGCCTTCGACGGCGACTCGACCGGCACCATCAAGGTCTTCGGTCACGAGACCTACATGCAGCTGGCCGATCCGCCCATCGGGGTGCTGCTGATCCTGGCCCTGTCGTCGATCGCGGTGTACGGCGTGATGCTGGCCGGCTGGTCGTCGGGGTCGAAGTACTCGCTGCTGGGAGCGGTGCGGGGCACGGCCCAGATGGTCAGCTACGAGGCCGCTCTCGGCCTGGCGGTGGTGACGGTCGTGATGCTGGCCGGCTCGCTGTCCACCCACAGCATCGTGGTCAGCCAGTCGGGCAGCGGCTACCAGCTGTTCGGCGACTTCGGCATCCCCCGGTGGAACGTGATCGCCACCGGCGTGGTGCCGTTCGTCGTCTTCCTCATCGCGGCCACCGCCGAGCTCAACCGGCCCCCCTTCGACCTGGTGGAGGCCGAGCAGGAGCTGGTCGGCGGCTTCCACACCGAGTACTCGTCGTTCCGCTTCGCGCTCTTCTACCTGGCCGAGTTCATGAACACCATCACGATGTCGGCCATCATCGTGACCCTGTTCCTGGGCGGTCCCGCCGGGCCGACCTACTTCGGCCCTGGCTGGCTGTGGGGCGTGATCTGGTTCTCGCTCAAGCTGTTCGTGTTCCTGTTCGCCTTCGTGTGGGCCCGGGCCACGCTGCCGCGCTTCCGCTACGACCAGCTGATGAACATCGGCTGGAAGGTGATGATCCCGCTGGCGCTGGGCTGGATCCTGCTGCTCGCCTCGATCAACATCGGGCGGGACGAGGACTGGCCCATGTGGGCCGTGGTGGGTGTGTCGTTCCTGGTGCTGGTGGTCGGGTGGGGCACCCTGTCCCTGGCGGTCGAGCAGGCCCAGCGCCGCCGCATCGCCGCCCTCGACGACGAAGAGGCCTTCATCTGATGGGCTACCTCGACGGGTTCCGGGTCACGTTCAAGAAGCTGTTCGAGGAGCGGCTGACCCGCGACTACTCCAAGCACACGACCGGCGGGAAGCGGGTCAAGCCCGTCCGCCTCCACGGTCGCCACGTCCTCAACCGCTACGAGGACGGCATGGAGAAGTGCATCGGCTGCGAGCTGTGCGCGGGCGTGTGCCCGGCCCGCTGCATCTACGTGCGGGGCGCCGACAACCCGCCGGACGACCCGGTGTCGCCCGGCGAGCGCTACGGCTACATCTACGAGATCAACTACCTGCGCTGCATCCACTGCGACCTGTGCGTGGAGGCGTGCCCCACCGAGGCCATCACCGAGTCCAAGCTGTTCGAGTTCAGCTTCACCAACCGCAACGACGCCATCTACACCAAGGCCGAGCTGGTGGTGGACGACGAGGGGCTGCCCCAGCGGCTGCCTTGGGAGGACTGGTCCGACCTCGCGGACGTGGCCCCCCACACCTCGGCATGGATGCGGGCCACCTCGCCCAGCGGGTCGGCCGCCTACGAGGGCCGGGTGCAGTGGTCGGGCGAGCTGGGGTTCGGCGTGCGCGCGTCCGAGCAGGGCCAGTCGCTCCCCGAGTCCGAGGCCGAAGCGGGCATCGCCGAGGCCGACGCCATCTTCAGCCACCCCGGCGAGCCAGGTGGGCACGACGCGACGCACGCTCCGACGGGGAGTTCGGCAGGCGGGGAGGAGGGGCACCACTGATGTCGGTCGAGCTGTTCGTCTTCGTCGTCGCCGCGGCCGCCTGCCTGGCGGGTGCGGTCGGCGTCGTCGCCTCGCGCAACCCGGTGCACGCCGCCCTCTCGCTGGTGGGCACGCTGTTCGGCATCGCGGTCCTGTTCGTGGCCGAGTCCGCCAACTTCCTGGCCGCGGTGCAAGTCATCGTGTACGCGGGCGCCATCGTCGTGCTGTTCCTGTTCGTCATCATGCTGCTCGGCGTCGACCGGGCCGACGACCTGGAGGTCGAGCCGCTAGTGGGCCAGCGGGTGGCGGCCGTGTTCGTCGCGCTCGGCATCCTGGGCCTCACCTTCGCCGCCATCGCCAGCACCGGCTACGAGGCGACCGGGGCGGTCGTCGGCTTCGACGCCGACGTCCCGGACATCAACCGGCTCGGCCAGTCGCTGTTCACCGACTTCCTGTTCGCCTTCGAGATCACCTCGATCCTGCTGGTCATCGCGGTGGTGGGTGCGGTGCTGCTGGCCCGCCGGGGCCGGCGCGAAGACGAGATCATCGACCCGGGCCAGGAGGAGCGGGCCGAGGAGATCGCCGAGCGCATGCTGCTCGCCGAGTACCGGGCCCATCCCGAGGAGTTCTACGAGTACGAGGCCGACGAGGCCGACGCCGAGGGCGACGGAGCCGACGACGCCTCCGAGGAGGTCCGGACGTGATCGCCGCCCTGGACGTCACGCCGGGCTGGTATCTCGTGCTCGGGTCGCTGCTGTTCTCCATCGGGGCGTTCGGCCTGCTGGTCCGGCGCAACCCGCTGGTGATGTTCATGTGCGTCGAGCTCATGCTCAACGCGGTCACGCTCACGTTCGTCACGTTCTCGCGCATGCTCGAGGACACCGGCGGCCAGTCCGTCGTCGTGTTCGTGCTGGTGGTGGCGGCGGCCGAGGTCGTGGTGGGCCTGGCCATCATCGTCGCCCTGCTCCACAAGCGCCCCGACGCCACGGCCGACGACGTCGCCCTGCTCGAAGGTTGAACCCGTGCTCGATGCTGTCTGGTTGATCCCCGCGCTGCCCCTCGCCGGGTTCCTCATCCTGCTCGCCTTCGGGCGGCGGCTGGGCGAGCCGGGGGCGGGCTGGCTGGCCACGGTCATGTGCGCGGGCAGCTTCGTGGCCACCCTGGTGGTGTTCGGCGGCCTGCTGGGCGAGCCCTCCGAGGATCGCCACTTCGTGCAGATCCTGTTCCAGTGGATCCCGGTGGGCGACCTGCGGGTGGACGTCGGGTTCCTGGCCGATCCCCTGTCGATCACGATGGCGCTGTTCGTGACCGGGGTGGGCGCCCTCATCCACCTCTACGCCATCGGCTACATGCACGGCGACCCGGGCTTCCCCCGGTTCTTCGTCTACATGAACCTGTTCATCTTCTCCATGTTGATGCTGGTCCTCGGCAACAACCTGGTGCTGACCTTCCTCGGGTGGGAGGGCGTGGGGGCGTGCTCCTACTTCCTGATCTCGTTCTGGTTCGGCGACGAGGCCAACGCGTCCGCCGGCAAGAAGGCCTTCATCACCAACCGCGTCGGCGACTGGGGTTTCATGCTGGCCATCTTCCTGGCCTTCGCCGCCGCCGGCACGGTCGACTACCTGGCGCTGAACGAGGGCGCGGGCGGGGTCGCCGCCATCACGATGACCGCGATCGGGGCGCTGCTGTTCGTGGGCGCGGTGGGCAAGTCGGCCCAGATCCCGCTCTACATCTGGCTGCCCGACGCCATGGCCGGCCCCACCCCGGTCTCGGCCTTGATCCACGCCGCGACGATGGTCACCGCGGGCGTCTACCTGATGACCCGGGTCAACCCCATCCTGGCCGCGGGCTACGAGTGGGTGCCGGACGTGATCGCCTGGGTGGGGGCCATCACCGCCCTGATCGCCGCCACCATCGCCATCGCCCAGAACGACATCAAGAAGGTGCTGGCGTACTCGACCATCAGCCAGCTGGGCTACATGTTCCTGGCCGTGGGGATAGGGGCCTACGTGGCCGCCATCTTCCACATGATCACCCACGCCTTCTTCAAGGCCCTGCTGTTCCTCGGGGCCGGGTCGGTGATCCACGGGGTGGGCGGCGACCAGGACATGCGGCACATGGGCGGGCTGCGGAAGTACCTGCCGATCACCTACGCCACCTTCATCGTGGGCTGGCTCTCGATCGCGGGCGTGCCGCCGTTCTCGGGCTTCTGGTCGAAGGACGAGATCCTGACCGCGGCGTGGGCCAGTGGGGGCACGCAGGGCAGGCTGCTGTGGGCCATCGGCCTGGTCACCGCCCTGATCACCGCCTACTACATGAGCCGCCAGGTCTACCTGGTGTTCTTCGGCGAGCGCCGCGAGGACGACGCCGAGCCCGCGCCGGAGCCCGAGGCCGAGTCCGTCACGGTGGCGGCCGCCGCGGCCGACGCGGGCGGCCACGGGCACGGTCACGCGGGCGAGCCCCACGAGTCGCCGTGGATCATGACCCTGCCGCTGGTGGTGCTGGCGGTCCTGGCGACCATCGGCGGGGGGCTCAACCTGCCCTTCGGCGACGACCTCCACGTCCTGGAGCACTGGCTCGAGCCGGTGGTGGGCGAGAACGAGCTGCCGATCGACCTGTCCGGGGCCACCCAGGCCGCGCTGATCGTGGTCGCCGTGGTCGTGGCGCTGTGCGGCATCGCCGCCGCGACCGCCGTCTACCTGCGGCGCCGGGTCAAGGCCCGGGAGCCCGAGGTGCTGGCCCACGCGTACTACTACGACGAGGGGGTCACCCGCTTCGTCGGCGGGCCCGGCACCCGCATCTTCGAGGGCGTCGCCTGGTTCGACGCCCACGTCATCGACGGGGCCGTGAACGGCGTGGCCCACGTCATCTCCGGCTTCGGCCGCCGGCTGAGACATGTGCAGTCCGGCTTCGTCCGCACGTACGCCCTGGGCGTCGCCACCGGCGTGGTGGTCGTCCTCGGCTACTTCCTCACCAGGATCCGCTTCTAGTGAACGGCTCGTCCGACTTCCCGATCCTGACCGCCCTCGTGCTGGTCCCGGCGCTGGGAGCGCTGGCCGTGCTGCTCGTGCCCCGGTCGCGGTCCGAGCTGCTGCGTCCCGTGGCGGTGGTCTTCTCCGCCGCCGCGGCCGCCCTGACCCTGTGGCTGCTGGCCGCCTTCGACCCCCACGACGCAGGCTTCCAGTTCGAGACCAACCGCTCGTGGGTGGCCGACTTCGGCATCTCGTGGCACCTGGGCGTCGACGGCATCTCGCTGTTCCTGGTGGTGCTGACCGGCGTGCTGTTCCCCCTGGCCCTGCTGGGAACCAAGCCGCATCACGACGCCAAGCCCTACTACGCCTGGTTGCTGCTGCTGGAAGCCGGCTGCCTGGGCGTGTTCGTCTCGCTCGATCTCTTCCTGTTCTTCGTGATGTTCGAGATCGTGCTGGTGCCGATGTACTTCCTGATCGGCGGGTGGGGCTACGCCAACCGGGTCTACGCCGCGCTCAAGTTCTTCCTGTTCACCATGTTCGGCTCGGCGTTGATGCTGGTCGCCATCGTCTCGCTGGCCTTCCTGCAGCGCAACGCGGTGGAGGACGACAACCGGGCCCAGGCCCAGTCCATCGTGGACGAGGCCCAGGGCGATCCCACGCCGGCCCAGCAGGACGAGATCACCCAGCTGCGTGAGGGCCAGCCGCTCAGCTTCGACCTGGTGGAGATCGCCGAAGGCCGCAACGTGGTGGACGACTCGTCCAGCGCCAACCCGTTCGACTGGTCGGCGGCCCGCTGGATCTTCCTGGCCTTCGCTATCGCCTTCGCGGTGAAGGTGCCGCTGTTCCCCTTGCACACCTGGTTGCCCGACGCCCACACCGAAGCCCCGACGGCCGGGTCGGTGATCCTGGCCGGCGTCCTGCTGAAGCTGGGGACCTACGGGCTGGTGCGCTTCGGGCTCTACCTGCTGCCCGACGCCGCCAACTTCTTCGCGCCCGCCCTGGTCACGTTGGGCGTGATCGGCATCATCTACGGCGCGGTCGTGGCCACGATGCAGAAGGACTTGAAACGCCTGGTCGCCTACTCGTCGGTGGCGCACCTGGGTTTCATCGTGCTGGGCACCTTCGCCATCACCACCCAGGGCCTGCAGGGCGGACTGATGCAGAACATCAACCACGGCCTGTCGACCGGCGCCCTGTTCCTCCTGGTGGGCTGGATCTCGGACCGGCGCCACACGCGGGAGATCGCCCTGCTGCGCGGCCTGCAGAAGCCGGCGCCGCTGTTCGCCGCGGTGTTCACCGTGGTGATGCTGTCCTCGATCGGGCTGCCCGGGCTCAACGGGTTCGTGGGCGAGTTCCTGGTGCTGATCGGCTCGTTCCTGACCCGGCGGTGGTTCACCGTCGTGGCCGCTGCCGGCGTCATCCTGGCGGCGCTGTACCTGCTGTGGGCGTACCAGCGGGTCTTCCACGGCACGCCCGATGACGACAACCGCCACTTCCCCGAGATCTCCTGGAGGGAGGGGATGGTGGTCGCCCCGATCCTGGCCCTGATC